>JAIORK010000032.1 GCA_021108215.1 bacterium
TCCTGAATAGTTAATTCTCCCTTGGGCTTGAGGTCACTATCGCTGAGAAAACGGGTCAGAAAACGGATGGAGAATTTGTATTAAAATTTAATCCAATAGAGTGAGATTTATTTTATTTGTCATTCCAGTAACGTGTTTGGCTTATGCCGGATTGTTTAGCCGGAATCCAGTGACTTTGATGGAAAAAGGCATATAAAAGACGCTGGATCCCGGATCAAGTCCGGGATGACAAAGCGAAAGTAAAAACCCCACCCCTCACCCCGACGTTTTCGTGAAATAGACACTAAATTGCACTTTTTTGTCCAATTCGTTTATTTTTTTGACATTTTTTGAGTAAAAATGTTATGATTTCATCTTCTCTCACCAAGAGGGAAGATTTTTTTGTAACTGTAGGAGGATTTATGGGAATTGTAATGTCAAATGACGCCAAACCGGGAACCTATTTGGAGATGGACAATAATTTATTTCTGGTTCTCGAGTACAATCATTGTAAACCCGGGAAGGGCGGTGCTTTTATCCGGCTCAAGCTGCGCAATCTGCGCGCAGGAACCGTGGTGGACCGCACAGTTAATTCCGGTGAAAAAATGACCACAGCGGATATTGAAGAGAAGAAAATGCAGTATTTGTATCAGCAGAGTGATGAGTACATTTTTATGGACCAGGAGTCGTATGAGCAAATTTCTTTGAGCACAGCGACGCTGGGGGATAAAGTTAATTGGCTCAAAGAAGAGATGATTATTGATATCATGATGCACAATGGTGAGGCGCTGGATATCCAGGTTCCTTTTAAGGTTGAATTAAAAATTACTCAGACCGAACCCAGCGTACGGGGCAATACAGTGAATAATGTTACCAAAGAGGCGGTTGTTGAGACCGGTGCCAAAGTGATGGTACCGATGTTTGTCAATGAAGGTGAGGTTATCCGAGTGGATACCCGCACGGGAGAATATATTGAGAGGGTTAAATAAATGGTTTCTTCAAGTCAACGAAAGGCGGTGGAAGGCGTGGCAGTAAAAAAGGAACGCGGCGAGACAAGTCCGTTGAACCTCCGGTCACTCAAAAAGATCGTAACGATTATGAATCGGGCAAAAATAACGGAGCTGGATATTGAACAAGACGGTGTTCGCATTCATCTGCGTAAAGGCGAGGGTGTCAATCAAGTGATGGCCACACCGATGATGCAGAGCATGCCCGCACCGCAGCCTGTCATGGTGCCGGCAGCCCCTGCACCGGCGCCCCCCGCCTCCGCAGCTCCGGCAGTGGAGGATGATGCCAATTACTACACGATTAAGTCTCCTATGGTAGGGACTTTTTATCGGTCGCCTTCGCCGGAATCCAAGGCATTTATTGAGGTTGGGGCGGAGGTTTCGGAAAATTCTGTGGTCTGTATTGTTGAGGCTATGAAATTGATGAATGAAATCAAGGCCGAAGTAAAGGGGAAAATTAAAAAGATACTGGTGGAAAACGCGCAGGCAGTTGAATTCGGCCAGCCGCTCTTCCAGGTGGAGCGCAAGGGATAAGCATGTTTAAAAAAATACTCATTGCCAATCGGGGCGAGATTGCCCTACGTATTATTCGCGCCTGCCGGGAATTGGGCATCAATACGGTTGCGGTGCACACGGAAGCAGACAACAATTCTTTGCATGTACGCTATGCTGATGAGGATATTTGTATCGGCAAGGGACCGTCCAAGGACAGCTATTTAAATATTCCGACTATTTTATCCGCTGCCGAGATTACTGATTCGGATGCGATTCATCCGGGGTACGGATTTCTTGCGGAAAATGCTCATTTTGCTGAGATCTGTGAATCTTGTAATCTTGCGTTTATCGGTCCGACACCCAAAGCCATGCGGCTTTTGGGGGATAAAATCGAAGCCAGGGCACTGATGAAATCAATCGGGATGCCTATGCTGCCCGGTTCCGACGGCCCGGTGGAGAATGAAGATGACGCGCTTAGAATGGCCCGGAAAATCGGTTATCCGGTTATCATCAAGGCAACGGCCGGGGGCGGTGGCCGCGGCATGCGCGTCGCCCATACCGATGTATCTTTGTCTACGGCTTTTTTAACTGCGCAGAGTGAAGCTGGGGCGGCTTTTGGTAATTCTGTGGTGTATCTGGAAAAATTTCTGGAGGAACCGCGGCATATTGAGTTTCAGATTATCGCGGACAAGCATGGTCATTGTGTGGCATTGGGTGAGCGCGATTGCACGGTGCAACGCAAAAATCAGAAACTGATAGAGGAATCCCCTTCACCGGTAATGACGCCTGAGATCCGGGACAAGATGATGGACCTGGTTGTTGAGGGGACAAAAAACGCGGGCTATCACACCACAGGTACGGTGGAGTTTTTAGTGGACAAGAATATGAATTTTTATTTTATGGAAATGAATACGCGTATCCAGGTTGAACACCCCGTAACTGAATTGGTAACCGGGACGGATTTGATCAAGGATCAGATTCGGGTTGCTTTCGGTGAAAGCTTGTCGTATACCGAGAATATGACGCCAAAAGGTCATGCTATTGAATGCCGGATCAATGCCGAAGACCCGGATAATGATTTTCGTCCGTCACCAGGTACCATAACCAGCTTTCATATGCCCGGCGGACCGGGTATCCGGGTGGATACGCATGCGTATGCCGGTTACCAGATTCCCCCTTATTATGACAGCCTGCTGGCAAAATTGATTTCCTACGGCTCAACCCGGCAGGAGGCGATCCAGCGGATGCTGGGGGCGTTGGAAGAATTTGTGATTGAGGGTGTTAAAACAACCATCCCGTTTCATTTGCAGGCGTTGAATAAAAGTGCATTTAAGACTGGACAGATTGCTACTAATTTTGTTGAACTGTTAATGAATAATAAGATCTGAGGCAAAGGCAGCGGGTGGTCGCTGTCAGGAGGGAGTATCCATGGAAAATCAAAATCAGAGCGACGCAGGAAGTATTCGAATTTCCGATGAAGCCATTGCCGTGATTGCCGGGCTGGCTGCCTTGGAAGTGGATGGCGTGGCCTCTATGTCGCAGGGAGCGGTTGACGGTATTGCAGAAATGCTGGGGGTGAAGCCTTCCCAGGGACGCGGGGTCAAGGTGGAAGTGCGCAATGAAGATGTTGCCATTGAGATCAATTTATTGGTTGAATTCGGCGTTGATATTCCGGTGGTCTGTCAGAAAGTCCAGGATCGTGTTCGGGAATCGGTTGAGGACATGACGGGATTGAATGTTTCCTATGTCAACATTTCCGTACAGGGTGTCAAGATGAAGGGTGACAAGGTCAAGGTCATTAAAAATCTCAATTCTTAATTAGGTAGGCCAGAGGGAGGAACCACGCATGCGTAGTTTGAATGTTATCATGTTGATTGTCGGGATTGTTGTTGTTATTTGTTTAGGACTTTTAAGTTTGATTAGCGCGATTTATCCCGGCGTATTACTGAATCTCGGTGATTTTATTGCCGGGCCCCTGGTCTATGTGGTTGAAGGCATGACCGGAAGGGTGGTTGCTTTTGCGATCGGGTTGTTGTTGCTGGCCTCATTGATTTATCTGCTGCTGGGCAATCTTCAGGCCGCCCGTCGTGAACGGACGGTGGTTTTACAAAATCCCATGGGAGAGGTTATGGTCTCACTCCCGGCGATTGAAGATTTTGCCCGTGTCTTGAAAGGTAGGATTGAAGGATTGCGTGATATCAAAGGCCGGGTTACGTACACCCGCAAAGGACTCAAGGTTGTTGCCCGGATTACAATCTTTTCAGATTTTAGTATTGCGGATGTGACCGAAAAGGTTCAAGAGGAGATCCGCGCGTATATCCAAAAAACATTGAGTATTGAACAGGAAATTAATCCAACGGTTATCGTGCACAAAGTTGTGAGTCGGGAAAGAAATTTAGAACCACAAGGGATTAAAACCTCAGCCCAGCCGGGTAAGGGAACAACTGAGTTGCCGACCAACAAATAATTTGTGTAGAGTGTAAAAACGCCCCGTGAATAACCGTAAGGTTCGCGGGGCGTTTTTACTTGGGAGATAAAATGAATTCTGTGGATAGAATTTTAGATGCAAATTTAAACCGCGCCCGCGAGGGGTTGCGGGTGGTCGAAGAATGGATACGGTTGGATCTGGAGAATAAACCGCTCCAGCAACGGTTGAAGGCCATTCGACATGCGCTGATTCGGGCGGAAAACAAGCTGCCTGGGAAAAAACTTATCGCCAGCCGTGATGTCAAGCAAGATCCGGGTGCGGCCTATTCAACGGCCGGTGAAAAGCGGAGACGTGACCCGGAAGAATTGCTAAGAGCAAATCTTAGGCGGGTTCAGGAGGCGGCACGTGTTTTAGAAGAAGTGTCCAAACTCAAAGGCGGCGAAGCCGGTAAAGTTTTTAAAAAAATTCGTTTTCAAATATATAATCTCGAGTATGATATTGTCCACAAAATGACATCACACCGAAAACTTAAGAGGACCTAAGCAAGTGTTGTTGTTTTCGGTACCAGGAAGGAATGCTCTCGAATGACTCAATTAGAAGCAGCCAGACAAGGGAACACAACTGAGGCCATGCAACAGGTGGCCGTGGCGGAAAAGCGTACTTCGGAATTTATCCTGCAAGGCATTGCTGAAGGAAAAATTGTTATTCCTTTGAACCCGGCACATGCTGTTTGCCGTCCTACAGGCGTGGGCACCGGTTTGAAAACCAAGGTGAATGCCAATCTGGGCACCTCAACCGATTGCGGCAGCGCGGAGGAAGAATTGATTAAGGCCAAGGTGGCGGCGGATGCAGGTGCGGATGCATTGATGGATTTATCTCTGGGCGGGGATTTGGTTCGTTTGCGGAGCCAGCTTTTAACCGGGTTCCCGCAACCGCTGGGAACAGTGCCTATTTATGAAGTGGCTGTACGCGCGCGGGAAAAACATGACTCTGTACAGGAGATGACCGGGGATGATATGTTGCAGGTTATTCGCGATCAGGCAAAGCAAGGTGTTGATTTTATGACCATCCACTCCGGTGTGACGCAGGAGAGTGTGGAGCGCCTGCGTTCTCAGGGCCGGGGAATGGATATCGTGAGCCGGGGCGGGGCACTCATTGGCGGATGGATGCTGCATCATCAGAAAGAGAACCCCTACTATTCGCGATTTGACGAGATACTTGAAATCTGTCGTCAGCATGATGTTACCTTGTCCTTGGGAGACGGGTTGCGTCCTGGTTGCCTGGATGATGCGACGGACCGGGCACAGGTCCAGGAATTGATTATTCTTGGAGAGCTGGCCCGGCGTTCAAGGGATGCCGGAGTACAGGTTATGATTGAAGGACCGGGTCATGTGCCTTTGGACCAAATTGAGGCAAATATTGTCTTGGAGAAACGATTGTGCGAGGGTGCACCTTTCTATGTTTTAGGTCCGCTGGTAACCGATGTTGCGGCAGGCTATGATCACATTGCCTGCGCCATTGGCGGCGCGATTGCCGCCCGGGCAGGTGCCGATTTTCTCTGCTATGTAACCCCCTCGGAACATCTTCGTTTGCCGAATGCTGCGGATGTGCGCGAAGGCGTCATTGCATCACGGATTGCCGCCCATGCGGCGGATATTGCCAAAGGAATCCCGGGTGCCCGTGAATGGGACCGGGCAATGTCCAAAGCGCGCAAGGAACTTGATTGGGATCAGCAAATTGCCTTGGCGCTGGATCCGGTGAAGGCGAGCGAGCTGCGTGAATCCTCAAAACCAAACAAGCCGGAAGTTTGTACCATGTGCGGAGATTTTTGTGCGGTGAAGGGTATTGGAGATTATCTAAAAAAATAAAAATATCACGGGCTTAATATGCATGACATATAGTTTGTCGCGCCGGCATGATAAGCGGGGATGAAGCAGGGAAATTGATAAGAAAGTATTGGTACAATCCCGCCTTCTTTTTTATACTAAGCGTATCATTTCATGGTGTCGTTTTCGACGGGAGAGCAGCTTGTTTTTTAAAACCACTTCACAAAAAATTGCGCGCTGGGAAGCAGAGCACAATGTTGAGAAAATCATCCGGGTTTTAGCGGATAATGATCCAGCGTTGCGGCGGCAGGCGGTCAAGGCATTGGGTCGTCTGCAAAATATCGCTGCCGCGCAACCGCTCATTGCATTGAAGCGTGATCCGGCATTGCAAAACGAGGTTTCCCAAGCGCTGGAAGCGATTGCGTCCGGTGTTTTTAGGGTTATCGGGAGCACACCGCAAAATAATCGCGAAAAAATATTTATGGAGACGCTGCCGGATTTGTTGCGTGCCATTGGACGGCCGGCAATGCGTGCAGCGCATACTGAGTTGCTCAACAGCAGCGCCCGATCCCGGCTCGCTGCGGTGCAGGTATTGGGCGCATTTCATGCCGGCCAATCGACGCGGCAGCTCATCGACCGCTTGTCTGATCGTGATCCTGATGTTAGACAGGCAGCCTTCCAGGTACTCCGACAATTCGGGACTGCGATTGTTCAACCGGTTTTAGAAAGCATGCTTCGGGATGAGAAACCCATATTTATTACCGTGGCGTCGGAATTAATACGGCAGTTGGCCAACGTACCGGCAGATGAAATGACGGCAATTTATTTTTATATTGCAATACGTGACTTTAAAAAGCTTAAGGAATGTGGAAAAAAAGCGGCAGAACCGCTGGTAGGCCAATTGAGCCATTATGATACGGATGTTTGTCAGGCGGTGGCAACTGCTTTAATGGAAATAGGCCGGCCGGCAATTCCTGCGTTGACCCATGCACTGCGCGCCAAAGAACCTGAAGCACGTATTCGGGTACTGCAGGTGCTAAGCAGCATGCAGGCGCCGGATATGCTTGATTTGTTTTTCAAAAAAATGTCAGACTCCGATGCCGGGGTGCGGGCGGCAGCGCAAAATGGCCTGGAGGAAAGAAAAGTTGAGGCAATTGCTTTGCTGGAAAAGCTGCTGGAAGCGCAAGATACACAGCTAACCCCCACCGTGATCAACCTTTTTTTGAAAATGGGATGGATGCCCAAACCAGGTTCGCAGCGTGTAGCCGCAGCACTCATTCGACAGGATTGGGATGCCCTGGCAAAAGAAGGTTTGGCAGCCGTGGAACCGCTTAGTAACCTTTTAAAAAAAATCCCACCCAAAGATACACACCAAATTCATGCAGTGCTGGCAACATTGGCTCACATCAAAGATTCTAAAGTGATACCGGTCCTGATAGGGCAACTCAAAACAGGAACACTCCCGGTTAGAGAAAAAGCCCTTCAAACAGTGGCTGGATTGGTGGATGGGAAAAGTGTCCGGCAATTAGAAGACTGTTTGGGAGAGCCGGACGATGCAATGCGGGTCATGATCGCCAAGGTACTGTTTGAGCATGGGCAGCCACAATGGAAAAAAGCAGTCAAAGGGAGTGCCGGTGATTTTATAGCGCTGGCAAAACTCGGCAATGATGCGGCGGTTGAACGTTTGTTACAAATTGTCCGGGAAGCGGAGGAGGATGCGGTAAAAAGCGCTGCAACTGATTTAATGCTGCTTGCCAGGGAAAAGCCCGGCATGCTGGTAAAAAACTGGAAATACATTCATGATGTTTTAACCGAACCGCACACGGATGCGCATTCAGATGTTGATTATAACCGCAGCTCTGACTGCACGCATGATGACACGCACAGTGATTTTGGATTTGGTTGGGAGTTTCCCGAAAAACCGCCCAAGGGGATTTCCGGTCCAAGGGATTTTTAAGTTACTCCATAAATGAGGCTTTTTTACAGTGCAGCGAGACATGCCTTTTCCCCATTTCATGATTATTCCTTCATTTGCCTGCCCGGCCCAGTGTACCTATTGTTTTGGGCCGCATCAGGGCGCCGTGATGTCAATGGAGGTTCTTGAGAAGACACTCAACTATATTGAAATGATGGTCCGGAAAAATCGGCCGGAAAAAATTGCCATTACATTTCATGGCGGTGAACCCCTGTGCGCGGGCATTGATTTTTTCAAACATGCTTTGGAGCAATTACAGGTGCGGTTGGGTGATTGGCCGGTTCGCATAAAAATCCAGAGTAATCTTTGGCTGCTGGATGATTCTTTTTGCAGACTTTTTCAGAAACATCGGGTGGTTCTGGGAACCAGTCTGGACGGCCCGCAAATCATTACTGATAGACAACGGGGTGAGGGGTACTTCCAAAAAACCATGCAAGGGATCGAGCGCGCCCGGCAGTATGGGTTGGAGGTGGGGTGTATCGCCACCTTTACAACGGATACGGCCAAGCGCTGGCAGGAAGTGATTGATTTTTTTATCAACCAGCGCCTCAATGTGTCCTTGCATGCAGCGGTTCCTTCCTTGGGGGGGGACGCACATCCACACCACCTGTCACCGCCGGTCTATGCAAGCTTGCTTCCCAAGGTACTGGCCTATTACTTAAAGCGACAAAAAGATATTCAAATATCCTCATTGGACCAGATCGTGCGCGGTGTTTGCAGCGGTCAGGGGGAAGTGTGTACTTTTCGTGAGTGTTTGGGAATGTTTTTGGTGATTGATCCCCAAGGTGTGATCACCTCTTGTCAAAGATTTTGCGGTCACGCCCAATACCAACTCGGTCATATCCGGGACATGCCGGATTTTGCACTGCTTATGCAAAGTCCGGCGGCACAGCAGCTGGCAGTGATGCAAAACCGGATGAAGCAGGCATGCCGTGGTTGCAGTCATTGGCCGTATTGCAAGGGCGGGTGTCTTTACAATGCGGCCCAATCGGGGAAAAATGATCCCTACTGCCCGGCGTATAAAAAAATATTTACAACTGTTCAAACCGGTGTCTTGCAAGCAATGCAGACCCCGGAAGGAATTCGCGCCATGGCGCAAGGGTCAAAGCAAGCAAACACGCAGGAGCATCCGCTCGTGTCTCTGCTTCATCAACGGTATCATCCCAGCCGGACGGCACGCCATGCCAAAAAAATTATTACCGCAGTCGCTTTGGGGCAGGAAAAAACGCCTCAGGAGATTACCGGGATTTTTATTGCCAAGGGATGGTCAAACCAGCCGGAAGCGGTGTTGGCTGCGGTACAGGTTTTACAGGAAAAATTGTATCAACCGGAACCGAAGATGAACAATCTTTATGTACATATTACACAAGCATGTCAGTTACGGTGCAGTCACTGTTATGCAGATTCCGGCACACAAGCCAACCAGGGCTGCGAGCTGCCGCTGCAGACTCTTTCGGATTTAATCCGGCAGGCAGGCAGGCTTGGTTTTCGACAGGTTGTGATTACCGGCGGAGAACCGCTGCTGTACGGGAAGCGTCATCAATTGCTCAAACAGTTGATGGATGGTCGCAAGCGGGTTAGACCGCTCAAACTTATTTTGCGGACAAATTTTTCCATGGCGCTGGATGGGGTGACGATGTCGCAGATTGCGCGTGCGTTTCATCAGGTGGTTGTGAGTGTTGACGGTGATCAAAAAAGCCATGATGCGCGCCGGGGTTTGGGAAGTTATACCGCGGTGGTGGAGAATCTCCGTCATTACCGGGCAAGCACCGCCGGGATACCCGGTGCGGCACAGTTGTCGCTGGCAGCGGTGTTGGCGGATGGCAGCGAAAATAATCAGGCGGTGCAGGCAGTCGTTCGTTTGGCAAAACAATTGAAAATTGAGCGTACCCGTGTGCGTCCTCTTTTGCCATTGGGCCGGGCCAGGCATTTTGAAATTCAACCTACGGCTAAAATATTGGGACAGGGTATGAACAGTATGCAAAGTTTGCAGGAAGGGATACACATAACCCGGAATTGCGGGCTGGGGCAAAATCTGTACATTGCATCTTCCGGCGAGGTTTATCCGTGTTATGCCCATTTTAACCCGGCAGACTGTTTGGGAACAATCCACGAGCTGGGATTGGCGGAGATTATGTTGTTGCCGCGTTTTAAACAATGGCGCGCCACGCAGGTTGATCATGATCCTGTTTGTAAAACCTGTGAGTATAAGTATTTATGCGGGGGTATGTGCCATGCTTGGGATAGAGAAAAAGACGGCTGTCAGGCACTGAAAAAAAAATCCCAACAGCTTTACCAGACCGCAATGCGGTTTTTAGGTGTGAAAGAAAAAGCAATGATTTCGTCGATAGGTTAAAATATCCAGGTTAGGCTCAGCATGCCGGAGAGTTCTTCTTCTTTGTCCTTGTTGACTTTTTCTACATCAAGCGGTTTGCCTTCAATACTCCAACCGGACGGGGTATAGGTGGTCAGGCCGTAGGTGGTAGTGAGGCTCACTTTCCAGGGGCCGTCTTCAATGCTGATGCCGAAATTTCCTGTGCGGGTATAGGCCGCTTCACTAAGAAGTTCAGCTGATTCTACTGAAATCGCGGGGATCGAGTATGAGACAACGTCGGCAATACCCTCTTCATCGTAGTTTATCGTCTCTTTTGTGATTGTCTCGACCTTGCGGTAAAGATTCGATTCATAGACCACCCGCTGATCCACATAACTGGCGCGAACAGTAAGGCCTTTGATAATTTGATACTGAGCTGCAAAGGTAAAATGTGTATAACCTGAATCAGCCAAAAACTCATTATCGCCATCCTGGCGAGAGAGGGAAGAGCCAAGATTATACTGCAATCCAATAATTGAACCTTCTGTGGGAACCAGTGCGGCACCAATGCTGATGCCGGAAGAAGCGGTTCTGATCAAGGGTTCCAGGCTGCTTTTTGCGGTGTTGAGTAACTGGAGTGTGCCGGTAGGATAGGGATGTTCCACACCGTGATTGTTAAAGCTAACACCGAAACGCAGGTCATCCTTGCGTACCATTGGCAGGCGTACACGGAACTGGAGCTCATAGTCCAAGGTTCGTAAAGCTGCATCCAGCAATTCCCGGCTGTCCCACAAACGGAACGTATCTTCATAAAGGTAATCAACATTTAACCCGATATCCATGACGGACTTATAGGTATAGATACCATGGAGTCCCGCTTGGAGGGGCCGGCTCTCCAAGGTGTAAGCTTGTAGGGGGCTCTCAAACGCGGTTTGGCCCTTTCCACCCTGGAGGGTGATACCGAGGTCCAGGACATCCGCATCATCAAACATTTCCTGTAAACGATACGCGAAACCCGCTTCAGCACTGGCCCGGGTGGATTGTTCTTCAAACGTTAGTTCAGTTGAGCGTATTTTTGTACCTAAAATACCAGCACCAATAGCCAAATTGGGCATGAGACGGTAAGCGCCGCGCAGCCATCCGCCGGTTTGCCAGGATAAAGGGCGTTCGCTAAAATCAGTAGAAAAAGTAGTTTGCCAATCAGCCAAAGGAATCAACTGTAATGAGATGTTTTCTACCGGAGAGATACGCACACCTTGGTAAAGGTTTTTTCCGTAGGTTGCCAGACTGGCAGCGGCCAAGGATTTTTTCCAGGAATAGACTCTATGTGGCGTCAATGTGGTTCCATCTGGAGAAACATTGGGATAGGCTACATAAGTTTTAGAAACTTCAATCGTTTGAGAGTAAGCGCCAATTGAATTGGATAAATCGTCATTGGTATAGGTAGAGATTGAGTGTGATTTGATTTGTATCCCGCCCTCACCAGGGGTGAATTCTTCCAGATCAACAATACGCCTGGCTTGTAAGGAAAGGTCAAGACGGTTTTGTTCCGCAAGAAACGCCAAGCCGGCGGGGTTGCCAAAATTAAATAAAGAGAGCCGGGTGGTTTCATCTTCCAAAACAAGATTGGGATTTCCCAACCCTTCGGATGTGGCATAATCGGCAAAAACCGGGGTGATAAAAAAGCAGCCTACCAAAAGGAAGCTGCTCAACAGGGATGTCTTAGTAAACTGCATTAAAGAAAGGCCTCCTGAGGATTCAAAAGATATGGCGCTTCCCGGGTGGTACAAAACACCTGCGCGCCGACCGAACAGCATATTGATGCCCTACAGGGTCATTAGCCAAGAAAAGCAACTATTTTCCTGCGACAGGGCGAATAAATATGTTGCTGATAATAACCTTGACGCATCGGTATGTCAAGCGCTTGCTTGACGGTGATCCACATTTTTGCTATGATTTTGCTCCGTGCATGATGGTGGTATAGACCCCGGTGCCCGGAAAAAGATCAAAAAAACGCGCTGTTTTTTTTACGCTTCCAATGTCATATTATGAAACGTATAGTGGCGACAAAATACAGGTGGAAACAGCATGGCCATGGTATGGATACGCTTCAACGATAATAGCAATCGGGATTATCCCATTGTCGTGAACCCGGGCACACTTAAAGAAGTGGGTGTGCTTACCCACAAACAGGTAAAAGGCAGCCATGCCTGTATTATTTCTCATCCCAGAATTTTTAAGCTCTATGGTGCCCGGGTTGTTCGTTCGCTTAAAAAATCCGGATTTCAAACGGATATTTTTCTTGTGCCGGAGGGGGAGCATACCAAATCCCTGGCAATGGCGGAACAGATTATTGGAAAAATGATACATGTCCGGGCAGACCGAGCTTCTTTTATTGTAGCGCTGGGCGGTGGCGTGGTGGGTGATTTGGCGGGATTTATAGCGGCTACCTATATGCGTGGTATTTCTTTTATACAAATTCCAACCACCTTACTGGCCCAAGTGGATTCATCTGTGGGGGGCAAAGTCGCGGTCAACCATGTGCTGGGTAAAAATCTTATCGGTGCATTTCAGCAACCCCGGTTGGTGGTAACTGATCCGGAAGTACTTGAGACCCTTTCCGGACGGCAGTTGCGCTCCGGCATGGCGGAAATGATCAAGGCGGGAATTATTGCGGATGCGGATTTTTTTACTCAGTTGGAAAAGAAAATGGAGCAGATCGTCCGGCTTGAGATGACAGTGCTGAGCTGGGCGGTGGCTAAAAGTTGCAGTATTAAAGGTCATGTTGTGGAACAAGATGAACGTGAACAGGGCGTAAGAGCGATTTTAAACTATGGGCATACATTTGGGCATGCGCTGGAGACCTATCATCATTATCGTGGTTATCTCCATGGCGAGGCAGTTGCCGTGGGTATGGTGATTGCCGCGAGATTGGCGTATGCTCTGGGTGTATGTAACGAGACTATTTGTAATCGTCAAATTGAATTGATCTCAAGGGCGGGCCTACCGACCCGTGGCAAAGGTGAAAAGGCGGAAAAGATCTTGCAGCTCATGAAAGCTGACAAAAAAGTTAGCGCGGGTGAAAATAATTTTATATTGACACCCAATATGGGTCATGCTACGATTATGAAGAAAATACCGTCTTTTTCTATGCGCCGGGTGCTTAAGGCCGTTCTCGGAAGTGCCTGAGGGCGGAGGTTATTTTATGGCAAAAGACGAAACCGGTTTTGCCGAAATTGAAGAATATAATAAAAAATTAAACAATAATCCTGAATCACTGGTATTCGTACCGCTGGCCGAGGCATATCGAAAAAGCGGACTGTTGGATGAAGCGATTGAGACCTGCCTGAAAGGATTACAGCTGCATCCCTCCTATATGAGTGCCCGGATGGTTTTGGGTCGTGCATATATGGAAAAAAAGCTCTATGGGGAAGCTGAAACCGAATTCCGCAAAGTTGCCTCTGCAGATGTGAACAATATTATGGCGCATTCGCTACTTGGACAGAATTATATGAAGCAGTTCAAATATGCTGATGCGATTAAGGAATATCAGAAAGTATTGACGCTAAACCCCGATGATATGACTGCCCAGCAGATGCTCAATAAGGCACTGGAGTTGGCACGTCAAAACAATTCGGGAAAAGGATCATCAGCAGTATCCAAGCAGGAAAAGCCTTCTGAAGAGAAAGACACGCGGAAAAATCTTTCCCGCGCAGAGGAGCTTAGCAAACAGGGCGACATTGAAAACGCCATTAAGCTTTATCAGCTTATTTTAGAAGCAGATCCGGAAAATTTGGTTGTACGTCAGCGATTGAAAGATCTTGAACTTAGGAAGGCCAAGGTCGACACGAAACGAAAGGCGCCGGAACGACCTAAAACCGAGGGCGGCACCGTCGGCAGTCGCGATAATGACAAGATTACGTCTGATGATATCTTGTCAGTGATGAAAGACACGGTACCTCAGCCGCCGCCGAAACCTGTGATGGAAGCGAAGCCGGCGGCTGAAGTCAAGCCGGCAGTTGAAGCTAAACCGGCACCGAAAATGCCGGTTGCATCCGTGGCAGCAAAAGGTGCTCCGGCGGGTGGCGCTGAAAATATTGAGAATATTCCGGCATTGATGAAGTTAAAGCAGACTGAGGGTATTTTAGGCATTATGCTTATGGATATTCACGGAAAAGTTTTGTCCAGAACGCTTAAAATTAAGGCTAATACACCGGAGTTGACCAATACGGTCTCGTTGATATTCAGCAAGACTGAAAAATCAGTTCAGGCAATGGATTATGGCAAGCAAGTAAATCAGATTTTAATTACCGGCGAGACCGGACAGATTATTTTTAGCAAGATTGGCGCTAAAATTTTGGTTGTGCTGGCAAATGATAATATTAATTTAGGCAAGATGCGTTTGGTCATGAGTGAAGTTGTCAAGGCGCTTCGTTAACAACACCAAATGCCCGATGCGGGAGTGAAGATGGATTTTAAAACAATACTCAATGACTTGCTCGGCAATGTGGACGGTGCCATTGGTGCAGGGTTGGTCGGAACAGACGGCATTGTTATTGAACAGGTTTCGCTAAAAGGGTCATTTAATATTAGCGATGTCGGCGCCGAATATGCCACGATTGTTAAAAATGCAAAAAAGGCCTCGGAAAGTTTTGGGTTGGGAAAAACCAGTGAGATTTTGATTAGTACTGAAAAAGCCATGATGATTATGAATACACTAAGCTCGGCATATTTTGTGGCCATCGCGCTGGAGTTGGATGGGAATTTGGGCAGGGGGCGGTTGGAAGTGAAAAAAGCGCTCCCCAAATTAGAAAAAGAGTTGACCTAATCCATGATGGTTTTTTATGCTGTCAGTCATCAGCAATAGCCACGTTTAACCCCGGCGGGTTAAAGGTGGCTTTTTTGTTTGTGGAGGTAATTTGCGAAAAGCCAATAGGCAATATTCAACCAGACGTAATTATGTATTGAAAGTGCCGGGCACGGGTCGTGTCTGGTGGGGGATTATGCTCTCCTTTTCTTTTGTTTTGATTTCATTGCTGCTGCTTATGGGAGAAAAGAGTTTTTTAAAAGTTATTACCTTGTATCGTGAGCGTATTTTGCTGGCCAGCCAGATTGAGGATATTGAAACCAACAACAAAAAACTAACCCAGCAGATTGAGGATTTGAAAAAAGGGCCGAATGCCGTTGAACGTATTGCCCGCGAGGAACTCGGGATGGTCCGTCAAGATGAAATTGTTTACCGGTTTGTTTCTCCGGCTTTTTATCAGAAGAAGCGGCATTCCGAATAATGGTTTTTTAGGGCGGCGAATATAGGGTTGACGATGTTTTCATTGCATGGTATATCCCTTGGAGGCTGAGTAATTAGTTGCTCAGAAATTGAAAAAACCGGACTAAATGCTTAAGCACTGGGTAATGGTTGGACAGTAATTGTATGGAGTGAATTTTTATGACGTGGGAACCGGTTTGCGAGCAGGATAAAAAAATTATCCGGCAACAAATAAATCGTCATCCGAGAAATTTACACGGGATTGCACGCCGCTGTATATATCAATGCCCTCAGGTAAGTGTCAATTATCCGCTTCCCAAGGCCAATGAGGATGTGGCTTTTTTCCCAACGGTTTTTTGGCTGACGTGTCCGGAAGCGGTGCGCCAGATCAGCCGAATTGAAGACCGGGGATTTATTCAAGTTATACAGGAGAAAATCACCGGCAGCCGTGAACTGAGTTATGGCATGCAGGATTCTCATAAGGAATATATTTATATTCGTCGCACACTTCTTAATTCAAGCATGCTTATCCGGCTCCGCAAGTCGGAAACCGAGCTTGTCCGTGCGGTGGAGCAGGTCGGGATTGGCGGGGTGTCTGATTTGCAGGGGGTTAAATGCCTGCATATGCACTATGCGCATTATCTTGCCACGCGGAATAATCCGATTGGTGAGTTGATCGATAAAATGATTGCATTGTCCGCTTCTAAATGGAAATGCAATACTTGTTTCCAGTCGAATGGTTCTGCCGGGGTGGCGGAATTGGCAGACGCAGCGGACTTAAAATCCGCTGAGCCGAAAGGTTCGTGCCGGTTCGAGCCCGGCCCCCGGCACCACGTTTTACAACAGGCGACACGGTGTAATTAGTCTTTTGTTGAACATGCCTTCCTCAATTATTTTGTTTTTCTCCGCATTGTTTTTTGACGTAGATTATTCCCCGGCATAAAAATCCACAGGCTTACCCGGCACTCGGCATTCGCCGGGCAAGTGCGCCTGGCAAGTCCACCGGGCAGGCTGCCCATTGTGTTCGTGCCGGCACGATAATAAAATTACTTTTCAGTGCAATATTTTTTGTATTTTTTCGTTATATCAGTGGAGGATGAAATGGAAAAATTTGATTTCGCTGCGTTTGTAAAAACGGAGCGTCAAAAATTGATTCATTATGCTCGTGCGCGAATAAACGAAACCGCAGAAATGGATGCGGAAGATATTGTGCATGATGTGCTGGTCTCCATCATGGATAAAGCGGATATTTCAATGCCATTGGAAAATTTGGCGGCTTATATTTACCGTAGTGTAAAAAATCGGATGATTGATTTGTTTCGAACAAAAAAAACTATGCAGCCGTTTGATGGATATGCAGAAAATCAGATGAAATTCATTGATATATTACAGACCCACAGACCGAATGCGCTGCAGCAATTGCAAACCAAAGAAGGGCAACAAGAATTATTCAGGGCATTGGAATCATTAAGTGAAATGGAGAGAAAGGTGGTGGTGGCACATGAATTGGATGGTTTGTCATTCAAAAGTATGGCAGCACGATGGGGCGTGCCGCAAAACACATTGCTTTCTTATAAAGCGCGCGGCATTAAAAAATTAAAGCATTATTTTTTAACACTGGGAGGATGAAAAAATGATACAAAAACATCAATGGGAAACAGATGGCGGTATTCATATCGGCAGGGCAGTGATTGCGGTTTTAGGCGGCATTGCATTGGCTGTTATTATAGGACTGGTTGTCGGTATTTTGGTTAAATTTTTGTGGAATACGGTGATGGTCTCAACATTTGGATTGCCGGTGATTGGTTACTGGCAGGCAGTCGGATTATTTATTCTGGGTAAAATATTGTTTGGTATTAGGCCGCACGACAAAGGTGATGGACATCGCGATGGAATACATCGTAAAATTCATCGCTGGATAGGTGTGAATAAAGAGAAAGTTGATGATGGCGAAGCGTTTAAAAAGTATTGGAGGGAAGAAGGCGAGCAGGCGTATCAGCGGTTTTTAGAGGAACAGGAACAAGATAATTTGAATAAGTGACATCGTATTGTTTGTGATACACTTGCATGGATTAATAGCTTTTTAGAATAGGTGGAGGAAAATAGCATGAGACGAAAAGCACTATTTTATACAGTAGCGCTATGCCTGCTACCAGGCATCTCTGCTGCGGCTCAGGTAAATGAAGATGAGGTTCTTCGGGAAGTAATAAAAAACAATCGGGATATTGGTCAGGCCGTAGCGGATGTTCGGATTGCCAAAGCAACCGTTGAGCAAACATACGCCATGTTTGATCTTAAACTGGACGGCACAATAAGTTACACTGAGATGCTCAACGATGTATCCGCAAGTGCATCCAGTCCTGAAGAAGCCAAAGTTTTTTCTTATGGACTTTCTTTATCGGAAAAGCTAATGACTGCGGGTATTTTAAGTTTGGATTTCAGCAAGTCGCAGACAGATAATACATATGCTGCTCAAACAGGAACAGGTTATCCATCCGGGATTAACCCGATGCACCAACCATCCATTTCGCTCATGTATACGCAACCGTTGATGAAAGGATTTTTGGGTCGGCCTGATTTGGCTGCGATTAAAATTGGAGAACTTAGCATTGTTTTGGCAGAAAAAAAATTAATTCACAGGGTGTTGCAACAGGTGGATAGTCTGCAAAATGTTTTTATTAACATTGCATTGTCGCAGGAGGTTTTAAAAATACAGCAGAGTTCTTTGGCATCGAATGAACGCTATTACCAACAGGCCAGACGCATGAAAAAGATTGGTTTGCGCGAAGAAAAAGATTTGCTGCAAACCAAAGCCGCGATGCTCAGTGCCAAGGCGCAGATTGTCCCTGCGCAGAATAATATTTTATCCGCCCAGGATACGTTTTTTAGTTTGGCAGGTCAGGATGCTCCCGAAAAAGTGTCCTGGCTGGTATTTGACGTTCATGCGCAAACAGAGGAATTAAAAGCATTGGACACACAATCGCTTCTGTTAGAAGAAGCTGAACAAATGTTGATTACACAACAACCCGCAGTTCATATGGCAAAGGTGTCGGTTGAAATGGCGGAAATAAGTCGAAAAATATCAGAGAATTCATCCTGGCCGGAATTGAATGTTTTTGGCAAGTACGGGATGACCGGTACAGAAGAGGATGCAGGGGCCAGTTTTTCTGAATTACTCCGGAATGATTATAACGATGTTTTGGTGGGAATGAATTTCACACTCTATTTACCCAATCGGGATAATTCGGGTGAATTGGAAAACAGGATCAGTGAATTGTCCAAAGCAAAAGATTCATATGAAGCACTGCGGTTAAGTACACGCATGCAAATTAGGGTTGCGCATCGTTCACTTTTGGCAGCCCGGGAGGATTTGCAGTTAAAGCAAGAGATCCGCCAAGCCTATGCGGGAAACTTGACCATCCATAACCGGTATTTCAATCAGGGTCGGATTTCCGCTCGCGAGTTGTTACTCGCGGAGAGTGACTTACATCGGGCCAAACTTGGCGAAGTTCAGTCGTTTTATGAATTGGCGCGGGCAATCAATGACTGGAAAAGAATCAAAGGTGATTATCATTCGCTGGGTCAGGAATTTATAAAGGAGTAGCGTCATGGGATTGATTCGATATTTTGTAGGTAAGCGCATTTTTGTTAATTTGGTTGTCTTGTTTGTAATGGTTGCCGGTATTTATACATTTGCCACTTCAGCCAAAGAAGTTTTTCCGCAAATTAAACTTGGCTATATTGTTGTCTCGGTGGTCTATCCGCAGGCGAGTTCCGGCGAAATTGAAAAATTGCTTACCATTCCGATAGAAAATGCCATTGAGGATGTGCGTGATATCAAGGAAATAACTTCGTGGTCAAGCGAAGGCTTGGCTATGATTGGTGTTGAATTGGAACCGGATGTTGCAGATGTGAAATCCATTATGGATGATATTGAATCAGAAGTGAATAAGATTCAGGATTTGCCGGAGGATGCGCAAGATCCGGAAATTTTAGAAATTTCAACTGATTTTTTTCCACTCATTAATCTTTCTGTATCCGGCGGAAAGGATTATACCCAGCTCCGTGAGGTTGCCACGCGTTTAGAAGAACGGCTGGAGGATGTCAAAGGCGTGGGCGAGATTGTTAAGACGGGATACTATGACCGGGCGATCTGGATTGATGTGGACAAGCACAAACTCTCCGAGTATGGGTTGACACTGTATAATTTTATCAATGTGCTGCGTGACCGGGATATTTCCATGCCGGCGGGGAATAAGGTGTTTGGAAATAAGGAATATGCGGTGCGCCTTACGCTGCCGCTTGAAACTGCGGAAGATGCCGGCAATGTTATCATCCGGTCCAATGACTGGGGGAAAAATGTCCGCGTCCACGATGTGGCGACTGTGACGGATGGCTTCCAGGATGAGGAGATGTATGTGCGCGCGCAAGGGGAGCGTGCGATTTTGATGGAGATTAAAAAACAGAAAAAACACGATACGATAAAAATGGTTAAGAACCTCCGGAAAACGGTGGAGAAAATAAAAGCCGAATTGCCGGCCGGAGTGGAAATTTCTTTTTCTAATGATATGTCAATTTATTTAAAGAATCGTTTGGATGTTTTGTATTCGAACGGTTTTTTTGGCGCACTGCTGGTTTTAATTATGCTGATGCTGCTTCTTAGACCGTCGGTAGCTGTTTGGACAGCAGTCGGCATGCCGGTGGCATTTGCCATAGCAATTGTGGTGGCCCTGCGTTTGGGTATTGATATGAATATGATGTCCATCATGGGATACATCATGGTACTGGGTATGGTGGTGGATGACGCCATCGTGGTGGGGGAAAATGTCCATCGACATATGGAAATGGGTGAGCCGCCTTTTGAGGCGGCAGTCAAAGGTGCCCAGGAAATGTTCCTGCCGGTGATGGCCTCGGTGGCCACAACCATTGCGGCTTTTTCACCCCTTATGCTGGTTGGCGGCATGATGGGGGAGTTTTTATCCTCGATTCCCAAAGTTATTATTATTGCCCTGGCAGCCTCGCTGTTTGAGTGCTTTTTTATCCTGCCTTCGCATCTGGCGGACTTTGTCAAACCTAAGAAACATATGGTGATGGAGGCAAAGCGGGGGCATTGGTTTGATGCGCTGCGCGAATTATACGGAAAAATGTTGAACTGGGTATTGCATCGCCGGATCCTGTTTGCGGTTATGATTATACTGCTTATGATCGGGGTCACGATGCTGGAAGTTAGAAATGGTTTTGTGTTCACAGATGCGCAAATGCAGGAAATCAGTGTTGATCTAAAATTGAATAAAAACTATTCAGTGGATGACACTGAAAAAGTTATTATCAGGATGGAAAAACAGATCTTGGGAATGCTCTCGAAAAAAGATCTGGATGTTGTCAACAGCTATATTGGGATGGCGAATGATCGCCATGGGCCGCCGCGTTTTGCACCCAATTTGGCGCAGATAACAATCTTGCTGCATATTGAGGACAAACGCGAGACCAAGGATGCCAACCAGATTGTGAATGCTTTGCGCGAACGCATCGGAAAACCCAAGGGTGTGCGTGATATCCAGATTGAGGCTGTCAAAGGCGGGCCGCCCACTGGATCGGCCATTGATGTTAAAGTAATCGGCGGATCGTATGAGCAACTTCTGGAAGTTTCAAATGATTTAATTGTTCAGGCTAAAAAGATTGAAATGCCGGTCAAAGGAAAGCTCAAACCAGGGGAACCCGGAACATTTTATCCGGTGACGGATATTAAAACCGATTTTGAAGAGGGTAAAAGTGAGATCCGGTTGGTGGTGGATGAAGCCAAAGCCAGTCTGGCAGGGGTGAGCCTGTCACAGGCAGGTACCCTGCTGCGTGCGGCGATTGCCGGGATTGAGTTGAAAACACTCAAGAAACTCGGCGAAGATGTGGCTGTTATGGTGCGAGTCAACGAGCAATCCATTTCCACATTGGATGAACTGCTGGATTTGCGTGTTCCCAACAACAGGGGAAACCGGATTTTAATGCGGGAGATCGTCACCGTGGAGCGGGGTACTGCGTATTCCACCCTGGTGCATAAGAATGGTCGGCGGACAATTTCGGTAATCGGTTCTGTGGATCAGATAAAGACCAATGTCAATGCCGTAAACCAGAAGATAAGCGAGCTGTTGGAGACGTTGAAAAAGAAATATACGACGACAGCGTTTGAGATTGGTGGGGAGCAAAAAGAAATGATGGAAGGTTTCATGGACTTGGCCCGCGCATTCCTGATCGCGATTTTTTTGATTTTTATTATTCTGGCAACCCTGTTTAATTCTGTGATCCAGCCGTTGATCATCATGCTGGCCATTCCATTTGGTTTTATCGGTGTCATGCTGACCCTCTTGCTCCACGGGATGCCGATCTCCTTTATGGCGTTCATGGGTTTTATCGGATTATCCGGTGTGGTGGTGAATGATTCTTTGATTCTGGTATCTTTTGTCAACAACCTGATCAAGGACGGCAAGCCCGTGGAGGAGGCGGTGATTGAGGGCGCCAAGACCAGATTGCGGCCGGTAATTTTGACCACCGTGACCACCGCAGTTGGTCTTTTTCCGCTGGCCTACGGATGGTTCGGCGGGGAAGAGCCCTTTATTCGTCCCATGGCGATTGTCTTTTCCTGGGGTTTGGTGTTTGCCACGATTGTCACCTTGTTTATTATTCCCTGTTTTTGGGTTATTGTGAAAAATATGCGTGTTGTTATGATGAGGATTGTGAAAAAGGATAAGACGATTCCGATTTTTTTCTCGAAAAAGGAATGGTTGTTGAAAAAACATGAGGCAGCCCGGAGTGCAATTTCGGAAAAAGAAAAATTGGGCACAGCGACAAAGAAAAAAGTTGTATCCAGAAAAAGAAAAAAAACATAGTACGCTTTCAGAAAAAATCGTCTTCGCAGAGATCCAATATGCTCCGGGCTTAAGCATAGACCAAAATTACCGGTCATAGCAGCTTTATGACTCGATTGCCCGGAATGAATCAGACTTGCTTTTTTTTATGAAAAGACAGAAAATACCTGCGGTTTTAATTCAGCAAATTCTTTGGCAGTTGCCGCTGTTCAACCTAATAAAACTTGAAAGGAAATTACCATGTCATCACTCACACAATCGCCAATCTGGAAAAAATTAATCGATCAGTATGAAAAAACCAAATCAATCCAGATGCGGGATCAGTTCAAGACTGACGCAAATCGCTTTGCCGACTATTCCATTCAGTATCAAGATATGGTGTTTGATTATTCTAAAAACCGAATTGACGATCAGACCCTGGCGCTGCTGATTGAGCTGGCACAGCAGGCCGGCGTACCGGATAAAATTCAGGCCATGTTTTCCGGGGAGGCGATCAACCGCACAGAGGGGCGGGCGGTGTTGCATACAGCATTGCGCAACCGGTCCAATCGTCCGGTGCAAGTGGCGGGTGGGGATGTAATGCCCAGGGTCAATGCCGTGCTTGCGCAGATGCGCAGGTTTACCGAGGAGGTAAGGGAAGGAGAGTGGAAAGGGTATACCGGCAAAGCAATTACCGATGTCGTGAATATCGGTATTGGTGGTTCGGATCTGGGTCCGCAGATGGTGGTTTCAGCTTTGACACCTTATATCAAACCCGGACTAAACTTTCATTTTGTTTCCAATGTAGACGGTACGCATATTGCTGAAACACTGAAGCAGGTTTCGCCCGAAACCACGCTTTTTTTAATTGCCTCTAAAACCTTCACCACCCTGGAAACCATGGCCAACGCCAATTCAGCGCGGGAATGGTTTTTGAAAAATGCCGAAGACGAGAAAGCGATTGCCAAGCATTTTGCCGCCATGTCCACCAACAGTCAAGCGGTCTCTCAATTCGGGATTGATATCAAAAATATGTTTGAGTTCTGGGATTGGGTTGGAGGGCGGTACTCGCTCTGGTCAGCCATCGGTATTTCCATCGCTATTGCCATTGGCATGGATGGGTTTGAAGCGTTGCTGCAAGGCGCGCATGATATGGATGAGCATTTTTGCACGGCCCCGTTGGATAAGAATATCCCGGTGATAATGGCGGTTTTAGGGATATGGTATAACAATTTTTATCATGCCCAAAGTCATGCCATTTTACCCTATAATCAATATATGAATCGTTTTCCTGCCTATTTTCAGCAGGGTGATATGGAAAGTAACGGCAAGAGTGTCACCATAAACGGTGACTGGGTTGATTATTCGACCGGGCCGATTATTTGGGGGGAACCGGGTACCAATGGCCAACATGCATTTTATCAATTGATTCATCAGGGTACTAAGTTGATTCCCTGCGATTTTTTAGCCTCGGCCCAGCCCCGGAATCCTCTCGGCGAGCACCATGTTTTTTTACTTGCGAATTTTATTGCCCAGACAGAGGCGCTCATGCAGGGGAAATCAGAGGCAGAGGTGCGCCGGGAATTGGAAACCCAGGGGATATCCGGTGAGACGTTGGATAGATTGGCGCGTGCCAAGACATTTAAAGGAAATATCCCATCAAATACTTTTTTCTTTAAGAAACTTGATCCGCAAACCCTGGGGGCCTTAATAGCCATGTACGAGCATAAGATATTTACTCAAGGTATTATTTGGGAAATCAACTCCTATGATCAAATGGGGGTGGAATTGGGCAAGGTGTTGGCAAAGGCGATTATTCCGGAATTAAAAAGTGCCGAAACGATTGTCAACCACGACAGCTCAACCAATGGACTTATTGATTTTTATAAAAAAATGAAATAATTTTTTAGAGGCAATAATACTGACCGTGTGGCGTTGTTTTTGAAGCCTTAAGGACATTAAAAATGAGGTGTTGTAAAAACATATAGACGTATAAAGGGTTTTTGGGAAAAAGGCGTGAATTTGTTTTTCGGTATTTCATGTGCTATACTTACAGTAACAGAACAAAGCCAAGGTGGTGATGGAAATGTTACCCATGCCGAATACAGAAAAAAATTATCTCGTGCTTTTAAACAAAGCTTCCTTGGACCTGGTTCGCGCGGTTGAACGCGAAAAATTACGTCGTGCATTTATCAAGGCCGTAACCAAACAGACGCGCCGCTGGGAGAAAATTTTAGGATTTCTCAAGAACAGGTGGCCCAAACGCCAAGCTGCTTTTTATAGAAATTAATCAATAACATTTTATATTTGGTTTTAAGAGCGCTTTTTCTGAAAATCGCAGCCTGTTTTAAGGGGCGATAAGGTAAAAGCGCTTTTTTTTGTAGATAGCCATCCCGGACCAGATGCCCTAGCGAGCACGTATTTTTAATCCATGCGCCGCCAGCGCTCCGGTGGACCAGGCAGCCTGGAGATCATACCCGCCGCTATCACCATCAATGTCCAGCACCTCGCCGGCAAAAAAGAGCCCTTTGACCAGGCGTGATGCCATGGTCTTGGGATTGACTTCATCCAGGCAGATACCGCCGCAGGTTACCATGGCTGTAGAAAAATCCCCGAGGTTTTTAATCTTAAGCGGAAATGCAGATAAGTATCGGAAAAGTTCATTTTGTTTTATCCGGCTTAATTGTGCGAGTAAAAGATCAGGATTGATTTTGGCAAGGAGGAGCATTTTATTGCCCAGGGCCTGCGTGGGGGCATATTGGCTGAACCACTGCCGAATTTTCAGACTACCTTTTTGTTGAATTTCTGCAAGCCACTCCGGTTTATACACTTCAGGATTTTTTGTTCCCAGGAAAGAGAGACAGACAGTGTCCCCTGAGCGTGCATAGCGGGAAAGGTTATGGACGACCGGACCAGACAGTCCCTGGTGGGTTATCACCATATCGCCGGTAAGGGATTTGGTTTTTTTGCCGGCATGCCAAAGCGAGAGCGGCAGATCCTGAAAGGAGGTTCCGGCCAGATCGGCCAAAGGGTGGTTTCGAAGGATAAAAGACGTTAGTCCCGGTTTGGGAGGAACAACATGATGTCCAAAGGATTGCGCCAGGGCATAACCATCGCCGGTTGACCCGGTTGCAGGATAGGATTGCCCGCCTGTGGTAATTACAATTTGGTCTGCATGATAGCTTTTGGTTGGTGTGGAAATAGAAAATTTATTTGAGGTATGCCGGTGAAGATGTTTCACGTTTTGGTTAAAGTGGATTGTAATGTTGCTCATTTTGCACTGTTGTATCAGGATATTTAAAATATCCCGGGCTTTACGGGATTGGGGAAAAACCTTGCCGTTTTTTTCCACCACGTCAGGTAAAATGCCATTATGTTTAAAGAAATGAATAATTGCTTGATTGCTAAAATGGTAAAGTGCGGGTTTTAAAAATCGGCCGTGATCACCGTAAGCCGAGAGAAAATCAGTCAGCGGCCGATTATTGGTGAAGTTGCATTGTCCCGACCCGCTAAGCAATAGTTTTTGACCTGGGGAGGACTGCTTTTCTAAAATGAGAATACGTGTTGTATTTGTGGCTGCCTGCAGGGCGGTAAACAATCCGGCGGGTCCGGCACCGATAATAATTATGTCATAAAGGGGCATAGGTATCCTCGTACTGTGTTTTGACAACATTACTGTTCAAATTAAGCAAGCATTCTGTTTCCCGAGTGCATGGAGAGCTTACTTTTAAAGAAAACTGATACTGTAACCACACGTCAGAGCCGGATTTGACGATAAGGTTCCATGCTGTTTTAATTAAACTTGAGATGCGTCCTGCATCCGCCTAAAAATAAGCCATCCATGCGATCCAACGAGTTGCTGTTTTTCTTAATTTGGACAGTGGTGTTTAATACTATACGCGAAAAGTGATTTGTGTTTGATAAAAATTCATAGGTTATACCCTGGTTTGTGGTTTTTTATATTTTTCTCCTTTTACAATCAGATCAGTATGCTATAATTCGACCGTTTTTAAATTATTGTATGTTTTGGAGGGGAAAACTATGACAACAAAACTGGTTATGCTGCGGCACGGTCAAAGTACCTGGAATTTGGAGAATAAATTTACCGGATGGACCGATGTGGATCTTTCCGAGCAGGGCTTACAGGAGGCGCATGCTGCGGGGAAATTACTGCAAGCAGAAGGATTTACCTTTGATGTGGCCTATACCTCGGTTTTGAAGCGTGCCATTCGGACACTCTGGATTACCCAGGATGAGATGGACCTGATGTGGGTCCCGGTAATCCGTACCTGGCGACTTAATGAAAGGCATTACGGCGCTTTGCAGGGGTTAAATAAAGCAGAGACCGCTGAAAAATTTGGTGATGAGCAGGTAAAAATTTGGCGGCGTAGTTATGATATTCCACCGGAGGTTTTGGACGAATCAGACACAAGACATCCGAAGTATGATTCGCGCTATGCCAATCTCTCGTCCGATGAATTGCCGGCAACCGAAGATTTGAAAACCACATTGGAAAGAGTACTGCCTTATTGGGAGGAGACCATATTTCCCGAGATTAAGGCAGGGAAAAAAGTGCTGATCGCCGCACACGGTAATTCATTACGCGCATTGGTGAAACATCTGGATGGCGTGAGTGACGAAGAAATTGTGAAATTGAACATACCCACCGGTGTGCCGCTGGTCTATGAATTGGATGATCAATTTAAGGTGATTAAGCACTATTATCTGGGTGATCCAGAGGCAATTGCGCAGGCCCAGGCAGCGGTAGCGGCCCAGGGATCGGCTAAGAAATAAATTATTGCAGGCGTTGACATTCGAAGAGTGATATGTTAAAGTCCTGCCTCATCTTGGGAAAATATTGATCGCGGGGTGGAGCAATGGTAGCTCGTTGGGCTCATAACCCAAAGGTTGCTGGTTCAAATCCAGCCCCCGCAACCACAATAAGAAAAGCCCCACACCAACAAGGTGTGGGGCTTTTCTGTTTTTAGCGTTTGCCCGGCGGACTTTTGGCAGTTCCACAGGGGACCAAAACCTCGATGGTCTCGTCAATCTCGTTACGGTTCATGTAATTTTGTAAAAATTTAATAATGGTCGGATTGATTTCCTGTCCTTCGGGAACGAGAAAAACACCTTTGTAGGTTTTAATGTTCGACGCAATAATCATCCCCGGAGTGATCTCATAAATATCAAGTGTTTGTCTGGACAGGGTTTTTATCTCTAGTTGGAGTGACTTGAGCGTCGCCACCAACAGTGGATCGTAAAGCTTGCGCTGTTCCGTCAGGTGTAAAATAATTTGGGATGCCGGCTGGGCCTTGCGGATGATGAAATGGTCAAAGGTGATTGCGATGTTCAATAGTTGCGACCCCAGCTCGACGGGATCCCGCTGGTCCAATGCTTTGTCCTGGAATTTTTCAAATGGCTCCCGCTGCTGGAAAATCATACGAGCAGTATTTTCCAAGCGAGGAATATTGATCAAAAGATCACGGGTGATGAGCGGGACGGTATCGAGCATGCTTGATTCATCCGTGCTTAAGGGGTCCCCTTGATTATATTTTTGGAGAATTTCCAGCGGCAGGGTTACGGCCCCGATCTGGGAGAGCATGGCTGCCAACTCGTATTGCCAGGCATTGGGAATAGCTGCCTGATGGGCCATGTGTGCAATGATTTTTTTAATCCGCTCAGCCCGGCTCACGGCGGCATGGTTTGCCAGGGAGAGCATATCTGTGAGCAATTTAATACTCCCGTTTAATGTTTTTTCCAGTAATTCCCGTTCAGCCGTAATCAAATGGTATTGTTTAAGTGCGTCATCAAGCGTCGAACTCAGTAGCGTCATTTCGCAGGGCTTGGTTAAAAAGCGGAAAATACTCCCCTCGTTAATTGCGGCAATGGCATCGGTCATGTCGGATTGGCCGGTAAGCAAAATTCTCACGCTATCCGGGAAGTGCTGTTTCACCTGTGCCAAAAACTGGGCACCGTTCATCTCCGGCATGCGCATGTCTGAGACAATGACAGCATAAGGTCCTTGCGTTTCAAGGCAGACGAGCCCTTGCTTACCACTTTCTGCTGTATCCACTGAATAGTGTTTATGTAAGGTTCGACGAAAACCGGATAGGATATTGGGATCATCATCTACAAAAAGTATTTTTGAGTTCATAGGGCATCATCCTCTTTGGGCAGTTCCGAGCACTTTTTTTCCCAGGTGGAAAGCTGTTGCGTTAACCCCAACTGGGCGAGGTAATCCATGTTAATTTGATCGGCATTTTCATACACCAGGGGTTCTTGACGGCGGACGAAAATATCCGCTGCGTGGACACAGACCAAAGGGGAGACAAGCGCGCTGTTACTGAGCAGGGGTTGATGATGAAAGGCGACTGACTCGATAATGGCGCCGGGAAGTCCCCAGAGTCCCAACAGATAGGCGCCGACCTCGGCATGGGTGGCGCCGAAGATAGCGTACTCACTTTGAATAAATTCATGACCACCGTCTTGAACGTTTTTTAGTGCGTTTTCAAAATCATCCGGTAAGTTGGCCATCAGGATCAGCTTGCCAATATCATGCAGCAGTCCTGCCATATAGGTTTCTTCCTGGAAATTTTTTTCTCGACTCAGGAGTTTGGCGATTTCCTTGGCACAATGTCCGGTCTGTAAATTGTGCCGCCATAGTGCATCGAGGTTGAAACGGCTGCAATCGCGCTGGTTTAAGGATGAAAAAATATGGATCGATAAAACCAGGGATTTTATTTTATCCAGTCCTAGAATCATAATTGCCCGGGTCGGATCAGTGATGTTTTTGTAAAAACCGAAAAAGGCGGAGTTTACCAATTGGAGTAATTTGGCAGTCATACTAATATCTTTGCTGATGATTTTTCCGATTTTTTCAATGGAAGGCTCCGGGGAATGTAATTCCTTGAGTACGTCGTTGTACAACGTTGGCAGACTGGGCAGTGACTGGAGTTTGGAAGTGAGCTTGCGCAGATTGTCACTGGTAAGCATATCGCGCAACGAAAGCGCACGGTCGATGGTAGTTTTGAGTGTCTCGGCATCACACGGTTTGGCAAGGTACTGGTGTGCCGGACCTACCGAACGAAAAATACTTTCCTGATCTGATTGCCCGGAAAGTACAATCCGCACAACGTGGGGAAAGCGTTGCATGACATGGGTTAAAAGTTGTGCGCCGTCCATACCGGGCATGCGCATATCCGACACAATAACATCAAAAGTATGTCTTTCCAAAAGGGTGAGCGCAGCCTCGCCACTCTGTGCGGTTTCAATATCCCATTCATTGCGCAACGGTCGCAACATGCGGCGCAAGCCTTGTAGGATATTGGGCTCATCATCAACAAATAAAAGTTGTTTTTTATCCAACGGAATCGTGCTCCTTTGGCTGCTCCAGGGGTAGTTGGATCAAAAAAGTTGTGCCAACGCCTTCTTCAACAACAAAAATCAGCGCACCATGGTGCTTATCCTTGATGACTGCACGGGCGATGGCCAAACCCTGGCCGGTGCCCTTTCCGACTTCTTTGGTTGTGAAAAAGGGATCAAAAATACGTCCCTGAATGTTTTTGGGAATACCGCCGCCGGTATCACTGATCCGGATTTCAGCCCAGGGTTTATTAAGACAGGTGGTCACTTTAATTTTACCCTTGATTTCAGGATGGCTGCCGGCCTGTGATTCAATGGCATGGGCTGCATTGACAATAATATTTAAAATAACCTGATTTATTTCACCTGGCAGGCAGGGAACCATAGGCATGTCAGGGTCCAGATCCATCTTAGTCTCGGCAACATATTTCCACTCATTTCTGGAAACAGTCACTGTATTTTGGATGCCAAGATTGATATCCGACGCTGTTAGAGTACGATTGCCATCCGGATGGGCAAATCCTTTCATGGCTTTGACAATGGTGGCAACTCTTTCCACCCCTTCCAAGGATTGTAGGACTGCTTGGGGAACCTCTTCAAGAAGATAATTGAAATCAAGGTTTTGGACAGCCTGCGCCAGCGCGTCCGAGTCATTGTCGCCCATGGCTGGTGGGTATTTTTGATAGGTTGCCAGAAATTTTTCCAGCAAATCAAAAACATCGCCAAAGGAGTCTTGTAAAAACCGGATATTATCACCCACGTATTGTGTGGGGGTATTGATTTCATGGGCAATCCCGGCAGCCAATTGACCGATGGATTCCATTTTTTGCGAGTGCAACAATTGGGTTTCCAGGGATTTTTGCCCGGTCCGGTCGATACCGATCAGTAAGAATTCTGAAAATTGGTGAAGGGTACCTTGCAGGGGAGTAATCAGCAGATCCAGAAAACCTTCAGTTTTGTCCGGCCGCGTAAAGCGAATGTTCTCAAATTTGAGCGACTTGGAGCGGTGTAGCAAATTGGGGATATTCCGGAGGGTGTGAGACCATTCCCAGGGAATCGTGCAGTCCGGGAAATGGGTGCCCATGACTTCGGTGGCGGGGATGGCAAACAACTGTTGGGCGGTATGGTTCCATAGCGTAATGGTATTATTTTTATTGACCGCAATGACGACAGAGGGAATGGAGTTAATTAGATAGTCCATACGGGTGTATTCGGTTTGGAAAGTCTGCTCTGCCTGTTTACGGTGAATCACGTTGATGATCATTTGTTCGGCTGTACAGAAAAAGGCTTCTGCCGCCGAATTAAAATTTTGCCGCCGACAGGTCGTTAAGATAATGATTCCCCTGAGATGTTTTTTAGAATCCTGGAGCGGACAAATCCAGACCGATTGGTCTCCTTGTGTCTGGATCACGTCAAGTATGTTTTGGGACTGGCAGGCAAAAACCGGCAGAGAGAGAAAATCGGTGTGCCGGGCTGTGAAGTCGGCAAGTGCCAGGGTGTGTAGTTGTTTTTGTTGTTCTTCAGACAATTCTTTGGAGGCGTTTAAGTGCAGCCGGGTTTGCTCCGGATCGGTGATGAAAATTGCGCTATTTATGATTTTTTCCATCCAAGGAAGTGACAGGAATTGAGCGGCGGCACTGTTTAAAAATTCTTCCAGGGAGGTTTTTTCCAGAGAAAGGCTGATCAGTTCATACAGTGAAGCCTGGATATCCATGCTTTTTTGAAGATTGTCCTGGTTTTTTATCTGAGAACTGATATCACGAATATTGGATTGAATAAATTTTTTATCGCAGGTAAGGAAAGGGATTAATTGAATTTCGGCGGGAAAAGCTTCCCCGTTTTTACGGCAATGCATCCAGATAAAGCGTCTATATCCCCGGGCAAAGGCGTCTTGGGTACGCTGTTGGGCAAGGTCTTCAGAGCTGCGTCCGTTCGGTTGCAGGGGCGGGGAATAATTGAGAATGGAAAACGCCATCATTTCTTCTTTGCCGGAAAGGCGGAACATCTTTACTGCTGCCGCATTGCAGTCAACAATCTTGGTTTCGTCAAGCAGCAATACGGCATCGGACGAGCTGTCAAAGATACGGAGGTATTTTTCTTTTTCCTGATGTAATTGTTCTCGGTTTTTTAGCATCGAGAGGACACTTCCCAGGTGGGTGCAAGTGAGTTCAAGCATGGACCGTAAATTTTTCGGCAGTGAGGTATAATGCTGCGAGGCAATAAAAAAGATACCGAGGGTTTTATTTTCATGGCGGATCGGAAGGATACCCACACCCAAAAAACCCGTCCGCTCCCAATCCTGGTCATTTTCACGAGATGCTTTAAAATTGATGTAATATGGTTTATCCTGAAGTTTTGGTGTACTCGCACACAAACGCTCGAAAAACCGGAATGCGGTATCATTCGAAGCGAGGGGAAATTCCCGGCTGGTGAAACACACGGATTTTTTGGGAGGAGTTGCCAAAAGCGCAATGGCGCAATCATCAATTTCTTTAGTTTGGTCCTGTAAAATCCGGAAAACCTGCGGGAGTCCCTTTTTTAGGGAAGGCATGTTATTGACGCTGTAGGCCAAATCTCTCTGGAGTTCAAGCAATCGCTTGGTCGTGACCTGCTCAGTAATATCCTTTCCAAAGGCGAAGACACCGCAGACCGCCCCGTCGTGGTCGCGGAGTATTTTATTGTGCCATTCAATTATTTTTTCTTGTCCGGAGCGGAGTAAAATGGGGTTCACCATGATATGCTGCGTCTGGTTTTCTAAAATTGTCTGGAAAACCGATCGGATCGTGGATCGACCGGCTGGGGGTAAAAAGAGCGGAAACCATTCTTTGCCTTTTACTTCATCAAGCTTATATCCGGAAAGCTGTGCTAAAAATTCATTGAAAAAAACAATCCGGGCATCTTTGTCCAGGATGAGGACAATCGCCTGGGAGGTTTCCAGAATGACTTTGACCAGATCATATTCTTTGAGCAGGGCAAGATCCGCTTCAGGAGCACTGAAGATAGCGCTGAGTTCGTGTATCTGTTGGTTGTCCGGTTTTTCAACTGGAAGTGTGGGGTGCTTAGTATTCATATCGCCCTCGGGAAAATAGTTGCATGATACCGGTAAATTTAGTATCGACATAGTTAAAAGGCGTATAAGGACAGAGTAAACATTTTTTTAAAAGATTGGCTGTGAATGCCGGGTGACGGATGAAATGGAAAATTGAATAAAGGGAGCCAGCGGGTGAAAAAAGATGAGAACTACAAGCGTTTATGCAGCCAGTCAGGGATCAGGGTAAGAAACCAACCGAGTAAACGCCATCTTCGGGTAATATAAACTGTACTCTTTTTTCTTTGAATGGCCTGGAAAATTTGGCAACAGGCTTTATTGACCGGGGCAACCCAAAAATGCCGGCTGCTGCCGCCGCGGATCAAAGGCGTGTCAACCCAACCGGCCAGTACATCCGTCACCGTGATCGCCATTTTCGCGCGAAAGGCCTTCTGGCGGAGTCCTTGAAGATAGTTGGATGCATAGGCTTTGGAAGCGGCATACGCGAGGTTTTCTCCGCGGCCGCGCAGAGCGGAGATTGAGGAAATACCGACGAGGTGACCGCTTTTTTGGGTGGTGAAGAATTCAAAGCCGGAGCGGGCCAATGCCGTGAACCCGTTAATGTTGGTCTGAATAATTTCTTCTTCCTGTTGGGGTGAGGCGCCGCGTCGTGAAATACCGGCACTGATGATAAGCAGGTCCATGCCTCCCATGGCAGTAATCAAATTTTGGAGCTGATCACGCGCGGTTGCGGTTTGCATAACATCCATCGGTTGAATAAAAATCTGGGTTTTGAGCGATTGGCGGAGCTGTTCGAGTTTTTCCCGGCGGCGACCGGCAAGGCCGAGTACCCACTGATGGTCAGCCAGAATCCGGGCAAGCGCTTCGCCGATGCCGGAGGTTGCACCGATAATAACCGCTTTTTGTGGTTTGCTTATTTTAGACATAACACCCTTGTAAGAAAAAAATATTCCTGTATACTCCCGGTTTTTTAACGACCACCGGATGGATTCAACATAGCATGCGCGTACAGGAAAAAGCAAGCCACCGGATTAAATAAATATGATTTTTTAGCTTATTTTGCTATTATTTTCGCTATATAAACAAAATCCACGGTTTTTGTCTTTAAAGTGAAGACTGTTTGCTGGAGACACCGGATGGAACAAAAAGAGGAACAACTGGAAGTTATTGATGTGGAAGGGAATGTTCTTGGTTTGGCAACGCGCCGGGAATGCCACCGCGATCCCACACTCATGCATCGTGTGGTGCATGTTTTGGTGTTTGATCGTGCAGGTCACCTCTATTTACAAAAGCGCGGGCCGCATAAAGATATTCAACCCGGGAAGTGGGATACTTCCGTGGGCGGGCATTTATGCCCGGGCGAGCAGGAGGCAGAGGGTGCACGCAGAGAATTGCAGGAAGAGCTGGGTATTTCCGGTGCAGTCCTCAAAGAATTATATCACTATATTATGTGGAGTGATGTGGAGACTGAATTGGTCACCACGTTTCACGTAATATGGGACGGGCCTATTCGGATAGAAACAGCGGAAATAACCGAAGGTCGTTTTTGGGAAGTCGGGGAAATAGAAGAGCATTTGGGAACAAACTGTTTTACCCCTAATTTTGAAGATGAGTACCGGCGCTGGAAAAAAATTCGTCCTCCCCAAAAGGAATGATCCAATGATAACAAACAGGCAGGGTGATACGTGAAAGAGCTATTGAAACCCATTCAAACCGTTGTACAAAAAATGGGGGATTATATTATTTTTACGTTTCAGGCGGTGATCTCGGTTTTTCGGCGGCCACCGCATTTTCGTGACGTGCTGGAGCAACTTGATGCCCTGGGTGTCCAGTCACTGTTGATTATGATCCCTACCGGGCTTTTCATCGGGATGGCGATCACAATGCTTTTAGAGGCGGAGATGGCGGTCTATGGTGCCAAGGTATATATCGGGCGCATGCTGGGAGTGGCAACAGTACGTGAGTTGGGACCTGTGATTACCGGGCTCATGTTGTCCGGTCGCATCGGTGCCAGGGTTGCCTCGGAACTCGGTTCCATGCGCGTCACTCAGCAGATTGATTCTATTGAGGGACTGGGTCAGGACCCCATGCAAAAATTAGTCACCCCCCGGTTACTGGCTTTATTGGTGGCAGTACCTGCATTGACCATGGTGGCTAATTTGATTGCCATGCTGGGTGGGTTTTTAGTTTCGACCGTTTCACCGGGAACGTTTTGGTTTGAGGCGCGCAAGGCGTTTGTGATGCGGCACCTTGCCGGCGGTTTTACCAAGCCGATTGTTTTCGGTTTTATTATTGCTACGATCGCTTGTTATATGGGTCTGCGGGCCAGTCAGGGTGTTCGGGGCGTGGGTCAGGCGTCCGCCAATGCCGTGGTGGCCAGTTCTTTGCTTATTTTTTTGATGAACTATTTTATTGGTTTTATTGTGCTTTCCATCTTTGGCGTATAAAAATCCACTGGCTTACCCGGCACCCGGCATTCGCCCCCGCATACGCGGGGCAAGCTGGGCAAGTACGCCGGACAAGTTACGCCCCCGCATTCGCGGGGCAAGCCGGGCAGGCTGCCCATCGTGTTCGCGTTGGCACGATAAGTAATTTTAAAAAAGGGAATGGTTCTTAGCAATGGTTGCATTACAAGCAGTGGATTTTTCGATTGGCGGCAAACAGATTTTAAAGGACATCAATCTCACGGTAGGCGAGCGGGAGACGTTGGCCGTTTTAGGGGCTTCCGGATCCGGGAAAAGTACGATTTTGCGCGTAATTCTCGGTCTGGCAGTTCCGGATAGCGGAAAGGTTCTGATTGACGGCCAGGATATCAATCAGGTGAGCTATCTGGAGTTGGTGGATATTCGGAAAAAATTTGGTATGGTTTTTCAGGAAGGTGCCTTGTTTGATTCGCTGACCGTGGGGGAAAATGTGGGTTATTATTATATGGAACATGAAAAAATGACCCATGCCCAGGTGGGGCCGCGTGTTCAGGAAATGCTCGACACGGTCGGACTGAGTCATACCATTAATATGCTGCCGGAAGAATTATCCGGCGGGATGCGCCGCAGGGTTGCTATTGCGCGCGCATTAATTTATCGACCTGAACTTATTTTATATGATGAGCCCACCACCGGACTCGATCCTGTGGCGCGCGAGAGTATTTTAAATCTGATTAATCAGCTAAAACATGATCACAATGTTGCCAGTGTGATTGTGACGCATAACATGGAAGATGCCGCCAAGGCTGCGGATAATTTTGTTGTGATTCGTGCCGGTGAACTGGTATGGAAAGGCAGCCGGCGTCAGTTTCTTTCGAGGCAGAAAAAAATGATTGTAGACTATTTTGGAGATCCCGGAAAAAAATATGAGAGCGAGGAATTTGTAAGGTGAAAAGTAGTCGTAATTATCCGGCCATGCAATTGAAGGTGGGGACCCTGGTCACTATTGCGTTGGGGATTGCCCTGTTGGCAATGATTTTTCCCACCAAAGGTGTCAATCCGTTCTCACCCAAATTTAAACTGGTGACCTATTATCCGGCGGTTGCCGGGTTGCGCGCCTCCTCGCCGGTCTGGTTTTCCGGTGTCGAAGTCGGCTCGGTAACACATGTGGATTTTGTCAAAGACAGCGATCCGCCGCAGCTTAAAGTCGAGATGGAGGTTGAGAAAAAAGTCCAGTCCTATATTAAGACCGACTCAACCGCAAGGATTAAAGGAATGGGCATGCTGGGTGACATGTATATAGATTTGACCCAGGGAAGTCAAGCTGCGCTGCCGGTACGTGACGGCGGTGTGATTGCCGGGGTTGAACCCAAGGAATTCAAGGATGACTTGGATGCAATGATGGTTTCGGCCAAAGGGTTGTTGGTCAATCTCGAGCAGATCACCCGGGATATTCGGGAGGGTAAGGGTAGTCTGGGGCAATTGGCCCAGGACCCGGGATTGTATGATGGTTTGAAAGAGGCGGTTCGGGAGTTACGGCAATTTGCCCGGACCCTCAATGATGGGGACGGTACTGCCGGAAAACTTATGCAAGACCCGGAATTGTATGATGAGCTGGTCGCAGCAGTCCGCGATATCCGGGTTATTGTGGCTGACCTCAAGGATGCTGAACAGAAAGTTCTTTCGCCTGAGACCAAGGAAAAACTCGACGAGACCGTGGCGACCGCTTCGAGGGTGATCAAACGGGTGGGTGATTATCAGGAAAAAATGGATAAGATTCGTTTTGATCTGAGTTTTGGTTTGAATAAGTATGAAGCTGCGATTGCTTCCGGCCAGGCCCAGTTGCGTATTTGGCCCAATGAGGACCGTTACTATGTGGTGGGGATTCAAAAAATTACCGGGCTGTATGGTCTGGAGACGGAGCAAACCACCATGGAAGGGCAGCTGGCCTGGCGGATTGCTGAAACACCCCTGTTTGTCCGCGGCGGGTTGATTCGGGATGAATATTTTGTGGCGGGTTTGGATATGCGGATGTTTGAGGATGATTTCTCCATCATGCTTGATGCCTACCGGATTGAATATGATCCGATACAGCTGGATGTGAGATTGGGCGTGGTGTTTCTTGATTTGATTGAGTTGACCGCCGGGGTGGAAGATGTTTTGCGATCACCGTTTTATAAAGCCGGTCTGACCATCCACTACCGTGATGATGATTTGCTGACCATATTGATGAAAACGATGTTTTAAAATAGATAAGCAGTGTGTATCACCGTGTCATGATTTAATTCAGACGAAAACGCCAATGACGGAGAATTTACCGGGAATGCCGTGAGGCGGAAAGTATCTGTTTAATCAGTAAAAGCGTTTCGTCTGAATTAAATCATGACACGGTGATACCATACTACTATATTGAAGATTAAAGCAAGAAAGTAAAGTTTATAACTAGTTATAAACTTTATTATAACTAGTTATAAATACCATATATTGATTAAAAGTGTAATGAATACAGTATATAGTGTTTATAAAAGATAAGTTTTATGTTTACAAACCTAATTATAACTAGTTATAATAGTTTTTAGAACTAGTTATAAAAGGGATGTAGAAATGAAAAAAAACCAAGCCAAAGAGATACGTGAATTTATTCTCCAAAATATTACCGATCATCCGCAGGATATTGTTGCGGTAACGGAAAAATATTTTCATGTAACCCGCACAACCGTTCATCGCCATCTGAGTAGTCTTATTGAGTTGGGTCATATTATTAAAACCGGTAAAACCAGGGATGTAAAATATGCACTTTACTCAAACCCGGATCGTTATCTGGTTTTTGATATTACATCCGAGCTTGAAGAAGATGCAGTATGGAAAAAACATTTGTCTCAAACTTTTGAAAAACTTCCGAAAAACATCAGGGACATCTGCTCGTATGGCTTTCATGAAATGTTTAATAATGCGATTGAGCATTCTCAAGGAACAGAGGTAATTATTAGTACTCACTGGGAGAAGAATCAAGTAAAGCTGAATATAGTTGATAATGGCATTGGTATTTTTAAAAAAATTAAGAAAAAATTCGAACTTTCCGATATACGCGAGAGTATCTTAGAGTTATCCAAAGGCAAAGTTACGACAGACCCGGAAAATCATACGGGTGAAGGTATTTTTTTTACATCCAGAATGTTTGATCAGTTTTATCTGTCAGCCAATAAATATGCGTATATGAGAAATAATCCGATCAAGGATTGGGTGTTTGAGTCTTCAGATGGCGAGGCAAAAACCGGGACTGGTGTTGGGATGGTCATTGCGCTTGATTCGCCCACAAGGTTGGAAAATGTGTTTAGGGCATATACAGGTGAGACACACAAATTTGACAAAACGCATTTGTATATTGAAATGGCGCAATTGGGGGAGGAATCATTCCTTTCACGTTCACAAGCTCGCCGTTTACTACATGGTATTGAGAAATTCCGGCATGTGATATTGGATTTTAAAAAAGTGGATAAAATTGGCCAGGCATTTGTTGATGAAGTGTTCCGGGTCTTTCAATCGCGCTATCCGGAAATTCAATTTGAATATATCAATACCAATGAAGATGTAAAATTCATGATCGAACGTGGGAGGCCGGTATGAAGAGTCATGCAGCGTATCGAACGTTTAACACCAAAAACCGATAATGTTGCGGGTATGCTTCAAGCATGACCGGGAAATGCTCACTAAACTTTACCGGCAGGCATATAAGTGTCTGCAAGAGTTTATGCGCGCCTTATGAGGACTTCCTTGAGGCCTGATAATATATTTTAAATCTTTTATCCGTGTGTGTCTGTGGCTCATAAAGTATATTATTCGTCAGCGTGAACCTCGCAATCCTGATCAGCCTGCTTCGGTTGAATTGGCCGGCTGAAGGGGATATGGGATTCTGACTTAGCGGGAACTAAATCTGAGTGGAATGAGGTTGATTTTCGACAACGGAATGATACAATTTGCCTAATGAGATGACTGGAGGGGCTTATGCTAACATCCGAAGCTCGTTGGCAAATAAGGCGCTACCTTGAATTTCAGGGCGGAAGATTGCGCCGCTTGCTGAACCAAGCAGACTGGTTGCTCAATTCCAGTAAAAATTTCTTGGAACTGGACGCCCAAAATCAGGCGCGGCCCTTCGCCAAAATACTCAGCGGATTCTTTTTCCTGTCCTCGTGCGCCTGGTCAGACACCGGGCCGGGTATGTGGGGCACACCGGCTTCGGTGGAGGAGATCAGTAGCCGCATCCGCTATGTACCCGAGGACCGGGCTTTTTTATCCGACCGGGCGCTGTTGCCCATGGCCGCCTGTTTGTATTTGGTGCCCTCGCTAAAAAAAGCGGATCATCTGGATTTACTCTGGAAATCCATTCGCCTGCTATGTCGTTTAAATTTATTGCGGGAACTGCAAGCGCCCACCGGGTTCCTGCCCACACTGCAAGATTACCCGTATCCGCCCACACCACAAGGTTTCCGGCGGTTTCTGGCCTATGAGCATAGCGTGCTGCAGGAAAACATCCTGCCCTTGCCGCAATCCTTGCAGGCGCGCGTGGAGGAGGCGCTTTCCATTTATCGGCAATATTGGGAGGAAGATCGGGCGCCGTTGCAAGCCACCTCGCTTTTTTTTCCTGCTGATTCATTTTTTGCCCTGGATCCCAGGATGATTTGCGCCACGCCCAACGGCGGACAGCCGCGAATTGGACTGCGATTGAGACTTGAACAGGGCCTCAGTTCGACTGAAGTCCGCGACCTGCTAAAAGAGTATCGATTGGTCTTTTCCGGCGGAGAACTAACGTCTTTTATAATCCTGGGCAATCCCCTGGAATTGCAAGGCGGCGGCCAAGCCGGCAACACTTCCTTATATCTGTTTAATATCAAGCCCAGTACAGCGATCGATGGGCGGCACGTTCATCCCGGCCCCATTAATTTAGTCCGGCCGCAGGAAAGGGCGGATGTCACTTACTATCTGAATAACCTGGCCAAGGCTTTAAACGTAAACAGCAACCGCTTCTGGCTGCCCTGGGACAATGAAAGGAAGAATTTTTTATGGGTCGGAAAACCGGAGGTTTCCTTTCATCCACCTGATTGGCTCAGGGAAGGCCCCTTCACCAAGGACTATTGCCTGACGCTTTTTGGAGCCGAAAACCTGAAGGTTTGGGTGGATAATGCCCAGGATATCGACTTGTCCGGCCCGGTGGACGGCAACCATGTGATCAAGCAGGTGGCCCTGCCTCTGAATATGGAGCATCGCACGCTTTCCGACGGCAGCGAGGGAATCTACCCTCGGCAGTATGACGTGCGTCTCAATGTGCTCAGCCGCTGCGGACATGTGGACCAGACCTTTAGTACCGGCGTCACGTATCCGCTCCGGCTCTCTGTGTTGGCGTATGATGTGGGACAGACAATCAGCACAGGCCTGCGCAGCCCCTATCCGGAGTTGAGCCACCAGCCGGCCTCGGGGTTTTATCAATTTAACGGACCCAAGGTCGTCCAGCCCATCAATCCGCCGCTGATCAAGGGCAAGGGCACCTGGATCCGGATTTTACTGGAACATAACGCGCCCTTGCCGTATTTCCGCAACCAGCCACCGGATCCCACGGACAATAATTCGCTGCAATGCCTTTTGGAGTATGAAGTAAAAAATATCAGCACTGGCCAGGTCGTTGCCGGCGGCACTCTGGCGGACAACGCCTTAGGCTATCCCGGATGGAAAGTCAAGCATGAGGGCGTATTGGATACTGAAGACGCAAACCGGGTGCAGAACGCGGACAAAGTACATGAAGATCTGGCCATACGCTGGGGTGGTGATGGGTTCTTCTATTTTAATTTTATCCCCCCCACCGCCGGGACCTACCGCGTGAACTGTACGGTGAGATTGCATCCCAACCTTGGTACGCGCCCCGGCGTCTTGTGTCCGAGCCAAAGCCTCATGTTCGAACTCCGGGTAGTGGCCCCGAGCAAGGTTAAATGGCATTGGGTGCAGGTCCTGGCTGAAGACGACTGGCGGCCGGTCAAATGCGTAACGGACGAGGAATTTGACCTGATGGAAGAGTGGCTGACAGTCCTGACCCCTTCGGTGGAATTTGAGTTTCACCGCAGCGAAAGCATTGAATACAAACCGCCCCGCTTTCATTGGGGACGGAGCGACTCTGCCCGTATTGTTGACAAGGTGGAGGATTTACATGGTGACCGGCCAGGTATGTTTATGGCGGTTATGGACAAGGGATTCCGTAATGCCTTGGATGAATCGGTGGCCGATTGGAGTGGGGCAGCCGGATATGCGAGCCGGGCCGGCTGGATGTATTTGAAGCGTTATGACTCTAGCACTTCTACCGGACTGGCAAGAATGCTCTCAAACGCTATAACAGCGGCGCATGAGTTTGGGCACGCGCATCCCAAGGCCTACCATCACTATCTGGCCTGCGATGAGGATCCCAGCGACCCTGTGATTCCGCCCAAGTATTGGAAACCAGGCGAACAGGCGTTTTACCCACGAGCTACCTGCGGAGAAAAAGTTTTTCTGCCTAGAGAGGACACCACCACCCGTTTGCCTAATTGGAATAGACTTCTAATTTATTCCCCGGAGGGGCGTTTTAAATGTTATGACATCATGACTTACTGCGGTTCCAAGTTTTTTGAATTGACCAAGACCATCGATTTGCATAGTAATTATTCCGAACTGAGCGGAGAGTGAAGCCATGAGTCCGTCTCGAACCGAACAGCCCCGTCATTATATTGTTCGCGGGAGTGTCTACCGCGAACACCCACAAGCAAAAGAAAATGTCGCGCTGGATACGATCCTGCAGACCGACTGGCGGCCTGAAAACCACGGCTATCAGTTGCTGACATCCGTACGAATTGTCGGCCAAGACAAGCGGCAGCGCCAGCTTCTGGCCATGCACCCTTACCTACGGCCGTCCACAACGGGCTATCGTTCGGATACGGAAAAACCCCGGGATTTTATCGCGGTTTTTCCGGCCAAAGCAGGCCTGGAAAAGGTTGAGGTTCTACTGCACAACCAAATTATTGCAACCTACGACCGCGCCAGAAAACCGCGCGGGCAAATGCACGCCCAAGCCAGCCGCTCAGGCGTCCGCTTGGCCATTATGGCGGACTGTGACCGCATCGAAGTGCGTGCAGTCGCGCAGACGCGCGGAGGCCTTGAAACACGGCAGATCTTTGTCAGAGATAGCGGCGAATTATCCGTCAACCAGCAGATTCTTATTCCTTGGGAGAATTTGCCTTTGGCGGAAAAAGTTCGTTTCGAGGCCCATATCCAGCGCGGCTTGAACTATATTAAAGCCGTCACGCCTTTGGTGCGCGTTGTCAAGCAAGCGGTAAAAACGCGATTATATTGCACGGGTATGATGCTCACTGGGCACAGACAAATAAGGGTGCGAGGTGCTCAACGAGCCAGGAAGGTCCCGGTTTACCAGTTGACCCTGTTAGTCAAGGCGAGGCTGCACGGCCAGGACTTGCCGGACGACGCAGTTAAAACCGTGATCCAGGGGAAAACCTATACGGGGCGCAGATTTCAGGCCGAGTGCCAGGGCCAGGCCAAGGTGCCGGTCAATTTGAAAATGCAGCTTTCCGGAGTGGAGTTTAAGCAAGCGCGCCAAACCCTGGACCTGGCTAAATTGAAGCGGATATATTTTAAAAAATAAACACGAGTCTTATTGACTAAAATAGCCAAAGCTGCACATGAAAAAAGTATGGAGCCCCACAGGCTTGCCCGTGGGGCTCCGTGATTGAACGTGGGAGGTTGGTATGAAGGTATCGAACGTTTAATACTAAAAAACATCGCGAATACATTAATATTACTCCTGATGTTGAAAAAGAAGTAGCTGCCTCCGGTATTCAAGAAGGCATGGTACTGGTTTCAGCCATGCATATCACCGCCGGGGTGTTTGTAAATGATAATGAACCAGGACTGCACCAGGACATTGATGACTGGCTTGAGAGGCTGGCGCCTTTTCGCCCGGACTACCGCCACCACCGCACCGGCGAGACCAATGGGGATGCGCATTTGAAAAATCTTTTGGTGCATCATCAGGTGATGCTGCCGATTACCCGGGGCAGCCTTGATCTGGGCCCGTGGCAGGCGGTGTTTTACGCAGAGTTTGACGGCCAACGCCCCAAGCGTCTGGTCATCAAGGTCATGGGGGATTAAATTTTTGTAGGGAACGGTCGCGACCGTTCCCTACGTTTGTGGGGTGATTCCGTGGAATGTAAAAAAGAACAGAACATGAAATATTGCAATTGCACTTACCCTTGCTCCCGCAAAGGGATTTGCTGTGAGTGTGTGGCGTATCACCGCCAATTGGGGGAACTGCCGGCCTGTTATTTTGATGCGAAAACGGAAAAAACCTACGACCGGAGCGTGGAAGCATATTTACGCTCCCGGGGCTAATTTTCTGTTTTTCCATTTGACAGGTTCCGTTTGTCTGAGTATGATTTTAGCAGAAACAGCAGGCTGCGAACTTTTTTCGCAGCCTGTTTTGTTTTTTTTAGGAGGATTTTATGCGAACCACCGCTACAGGTCATCAACGCGGTTATTTTTCGACAAATATGGGGTTTTTGCTGGCAGCCATCGGTTCGGCCATTGGATTGGGAAATATTTGGCGTTTTTCCTATATGGCGTATACTAATGGCGGTGGCGCATTTCTTGTTCCCTATTTCATTGCACTGTTAACCGCCGGTGTTCCGCTATTGATTTTGGAATACGGGTTGGGGCATCGGGAAATGGCTTCCGCACCGTTGGCATTTGCCAAGGTAAACCGCAAGACGGAGTGGTTGGGGTGGTGGATGCCGCTGTTTGTTATGTTCGGTATTATGTTTTACTATCAGGTCATTATCGGCTGGTGTGCGAATTTCACGATTTTTTCTTTCAACCTGGCCTGGGGCGCGGATACGCAGGACTTTTTTTTACATAAATATCTGGGGATTACCCAGTCGCCGTCTCAACTGGGCGGACTCAGAGTTCCGATCATGCTGGCCACCGGACTGATGTGGATGGTGACATGGTTTATTACCTGGCAGGAAGTCCACCGCGGGATTGAAAAGGCCAGTAGAATATTTATGCCCATCTTGTTGGGAACCACGTTGATTCTGGTCGGATGGGCCATGACGCTGCCGGGCTCAGGCGCGGGCATTGGATATTATTTAAAACCGGACTGGTCCAAGCTGCTGGATTTCAAGGTTTGGATAGCGGCCTATGGCCAGATTTTTTTCACCCTCTCCATCGGGTTTGGGATCATGATTGCCTATGCCAGTTATTTGCCGCGCAAATCCGATTTAGTGAAAAACGCGTTGGTGATCAGTCTGGCCAATTGTATTTATTCCTTTATTGCGGGGTTTGCTGTGTTCGCCATATTGGGTTATCTGTCCCAGGTCAAGCATCTGCCGATTAACCAGGTGGTCCAGTCCGGGCCGACCCTGGCCTTTGTGGTGTTTCCTGAGGCGATTTCCAAGCTGCCATTTTTAAGGGAGGTTTTTGGGATTTTATTTTTTTCCTCCCTGACCATTGCCGGGCTTTCTTCCGGGGTCTCGATTGTTGAATCTTTGACCAGCGCGATTATGGATAAATTTAAGCTGCGTCGTGCCTGGGTGGTTACCGGGTTGTGTACTGCCGGATTTATCGGCTCATTGATTTTCACCACCGGCGGCGGTTTGTTTTGGCTGGATATTCTGGATCATTTTATTAATCAGTATGGCTTGGTGATGGCCGGGCTGCTGCAGTGTGTCTTTGTGGGCTATATCCTCAAGGCCGGTATTTTGCGCAAGCACATCAATGCCACCACCCAAATAAAGCTTAACCGGGGATGGGATAGGATGATTAAATATTTAACCCCGGGGATTTTACTGGTCATGCTGGTACGTTCTTTATATTCGGAAATTCACCAAGGTTACGGCGGTTATACAACAGGTGCGCTGCTGGGTATCGGTGTCAGCTGGCTTTTGGCCACGCTGGGTGCTGCAGTGATGCTCACGTTCTATCCTTGGGAATCTAAACGCCTGCATTCGGAGCATGTACCTGAATCAGACGAACTTTTTCGTTAAAAGGCGGATGCATGCGACCGGTTATTCATGTTTCCGCATCCCTCACAGTGGGTGGTCTGCTGGGGTGGTTGACTGGATCTTGGCAGGCGGCGGTTTTTTCCATACTCGGCGGTATTTTGATTGATACAGACCATCTGGTGGACTATTGGCTGGTTCGCAGACAATGGCGGTCGGTAAAAGATTTTTTTGAATTTTGGAGATCATTTCACGAGAAAAAAATTTATCTGATTTTCCATGTCGGGGAAGGTGTTGTGCTGCTGGGTCTTGCTGCCGGCTGGGGTTTTTTTCCGGCGATAACGGGAGGATTGGCAATCGGGATATTTCATCACTTGATTTTGGACCAATGGGGCAATCGGGCCCGTTGGCCGTGTTATTTTTTAATCGGCCGGGCCCTTAATCGGTTTGAGACCCGGAAATTATTTTATTCTTTGGAGAAGCGTTAACAAGCCATGAAATCAACAGAAGAATTTCTTAAAGATATGTTTATGGCCCGCCGGGCGGCGATGGGGGGCAAGTCTATCGGGGCCTCACCGCCGCAAAGGCTGGTCATATCGTTTGCTGTCATTATCGCGCTGGGAGCTTTTTTATTGCTCCTGCCATGGTCAGTGCCCGACAACCAGCCGATCAGTATTATGGATGCCGCGTTTACCGCCACCTCAGCGGTTTGTGTGACCGGCCTGATTGTTCGTGATACTGCATCAGCATTCACACCCTTTGGGCAGGTCGTGATTGCGCTCTTAATTAAAGTGGGCGGGCTGGGATATATGATTTTAGCCACACTTGCGGCAGTCTTACTGGGTCGGCGTATAGGCGTGAATGAGCGTGCCACCATTAAGCAGGCGCTCAATCTGGATACGGCGGAAGGCATGGGTAAGTTTCTTCGCAGCGTTTTGATCGTCGGCATCACGGCGGAATTGATTGGCGCGATTGTGATTTCTTTAGCCTACTGGGAGAGCTATCCCCCGCTGCGCGCGATAGCGCTGGGAGTCTTTCATTCCATTTCCGGGTTTAATAATGCCGGGTTCAGCCTTTTTAGTAATAATTTAATGGGTGAAGGTGCCCGGCCGTTGGTGGTTGGCTGCATCAGTGCGCTGGTGCTGTTCGGTGGTCTGGGTTTTTTTGTGATACGCGAATTTATGGATATTGCGAACCGGAAACGGAACCGTCTTTCTCAGCATACCAAACTGGTTTTAATCGCAACTTTTGCGTTGTTGCTTGTCGGTTTTGCCGGTATCTGGATGACCGCCCAAGGGAGCTGGCAAGAGGCACTGTTTCTTTCCATTAGTTCACGGACCGCAGGATTCAATATTCAGGATACCGGCCGGCTGGCCACCGGGACCCTGTTTTTTCTCATGCCGCTGATGTTTATCGGGGCATCCCCGGGCGGTACCGGCGGCGGCATCAAGACCACCACGTTTTCCATTATGCTTTTATCCGTCTGGAACACCTTGCGGGGACGGCAGGATGTCGTGGCGTTTAAACGGCAGATTATGCCGGAAACAATTTTTAAAGCCATGATGATTATCGTCACCATGGGTTTGATCCTGGTGATGTTTACGTTATTTTTGGTGGTCTGGGAAAATAAGCAGGTCATTGATATTGCCTTTGAGGTGACCTCGGCATTGGGAACCGTTGGATTATCCACCGGCAATGGCGGGAATTTGAGTCTTTCCGCATCCTTTTCCGGTGCGGGGAAAGCCATCATTATTGTAGCCATGTTTATCGGAAGGCTGGGACCGCTGACCTTGGGGTTGGCGGCAGCCTATCAGTCCCAGCATCCACAATTGAAGTATCCTGAGGGGAGAGTGAGTATCGGATGAGTACATCCAAAAAAAAGAAGAACGGAAAAGCAGCAGCCAAACAAGATCTGGATTGGTTTAAATTTGATGATTGGTTGAAAACCGTGCGGCCGCTTTCAACGCGTATGGAGTCAAAAAAGCGCCGGGCATTTGCCGTATTGGGGCTGGGCAATTTTGGCCAGCACGTCGCCGAGGCGCTGATTCGGGCACGTATGGAAGTCCTGGCGATTGACAGCAACCCGGAACGGACAGAGGAAATGTCCGAGATGGTTACCCAGTCGATTACAGCGGACGTGACGGATGTTAAGGCGCTTAAGGCAGCGGGTGTGGATGGCGTGGATTCGGCGATTGTTTCGATCGGAGAAAGCATCGAAGCTTCGGTCATGGCGGTCATGATTTTAAAGGAACTGGGTGTGCCCGAGGTCATTGCCAAGGCCACCAATCTGTTGCATGCAAAAGTCCTGGACAAAGTCGGCGCCGATCGGGTGGTTTTTCCTGAACGGGAAGCGGCCATTGATCTGGTGGGCGAGTTGACGGCAGTCAGTGTTTTGAACTATTTTCAATTGGCTGAAGGTATTTCAGTGGTCGAGGTCCCGGTGCCGGATGATTTAGTGGGCAAGACTTTGCGCGAGACAGAGTTGCGTAATAAATTTAATGTCAATGTTATTGCCCTGAAGCACCGTAAGCTTGAACTTGACAAAGAAGGTGTCGGGCATGAGGAATCCTATTATGATGTTCTGGTCACGGCAGATCACGAAGTCGGCAAGGATGATACACTGGTCATTGTTGGCCGTGACGAGGATTTGAAAAAGCTCGACCGCCTTCATGAGTAGTTGGTCTAAATAGACTTGCCGCGTGTTTCAGTGCGGGGAAACTGAATATCAATTTACGGGCCATCCGGCATTTCGCTTTGCGAACAGCCGGGCGGCCCGTTTTTTTATTTTTATGTCATCCGGTTTAAGCTTATTCAATAATAAACGATACTAAAACTAAGCGGAAACGGATCGTCAATTGAATAAGGGAGACGCCAGGTGACGACATTGTCGCAGGAAACAGTCCAGGAAACAACCCAGCGTGTTTTTGCACCACCCTCACTGCAGGCATTGATACGGGCATTTCAAGAAATGAATAATCAGGATGACTTTGGCATATTGAGCAGTATGGTACTGACCATTGCCACGGATCTTTTTCAAGCGCAGGCAGCCACGCTGCTTTTAACCAACCGTATGACCGGTGATTTGGAAATTGCAGCCGTCAAACAGGTTCCGGAAGAATTTGTGACAGCCTATATGCAGCATCCGGAACGGGCCGGTACGCTGTCTGATTTTTACCGGGGTGGTGTGCCGCCGGAGCAAATACCGCAACATGCTCCTTTGCTCGCACAGCTGGCAGGTGCGGACTACCCCTGGTGCGGGATTTTACCGATTACCATTCGCGGAAAAATAATTGGCTATTTGACGTTGGCCGACGAAGTTTCGCTGCTGTTAGATGAAGCCACCCGTGAAAAGATGGATTTGTTTATTGAATATATTGCTCAAGGAATTGAAAACGCCTATTTTATTTTTCAGCTCAAGCAGCAAAATACCCGGTTGGAACGGATGATGACCAAACTCCAAAACACGCAGAACCACTTGAAGCGTACTGAAAAAATGGCGTTGGTGGGAAAAATTGCCGCAACCGTCGCCCACGAAATAAGAAATCCATTGACCATTATCGGGACCAACCTTCAATTGGTTTTTGACAAAATGGAAGCCGGTCATCCGGAGCAGAGCCTCTATGAGAGCATGATCAACAAAGTCCGTAATGTAGATCACACGATTAAGGAATTGATGGTGTTTGCCCGTCCTTTGCAGCTTTTACCAAAACGGCTGGTACTGGAAAAAACATTGGATCGCGTCATTACTTTTGTGGAGAAAAAATATCAGACCCGGGAGTTGTGTATCATTAAGCAGATTCCGGCAGATATGCCGGAAGTGTTTTTAGATGAAGAACAAACGCAGAGGATATTTATCAATTTGCTGTTGAATGCATATCAATTTTTACCCGTCCAGGGGAGTGTTACAATTCAGGCAGGTTACCGGCCGGGTGATTCCTGGGTTTCGATGATGGTTGCCGACACGGGCAGCGGGATTGCGCCCGAGCATCTCCAACAGGTGTTTGAACCCTATTTTACAACCCGCACGGAAGGGAACGGCCTGGGGTTGTTTATGGTAAAACACTTGCTGGAAGAAATGAACGGAACCATCGAAGTCCGGAGCGAACCCCAATCGGGTGCGAAATTTATTCTCCATCTGCCCATTGCTCGCTGACACAATAAGCAGGGCACCCTACCACATATTACAAATCAAGGCGAACAGGGGTTTATAACGAGCCAACATCATCTCACCACGGGGCACACGGAGTTCACTGAGAAATCAATATGACAGGACAAAAATTTGTTTATTTTAGGTTTTATTTTAAAAAGGACTTTCTCCGTGTTCCCCGTGCGCTCCGTGGTTAATTAAATTATTTTTATATAGTCATTGGTATGAGAAAAAGGCACTGCACGCAAACAGAAAAAGAAATGAATATGATTTAGTCAGTGTTCGGAATATCAAGTGTATTAAACGGTAAGGTGAAGCAAAAACAGGCCCCGTCGTCCTGCGGCGGTGCCGGCGAGATGACCTCCAATGTGCCGCCATGTGCTTTGATGGCCAGTTTGCTAAATGCCAGTCCGAGTCCGGTACCTGAGTATTGTTTATCATCTTTGTTCACGCGTGAAAACAGTTCGAATATTTTGAGGTGGTATTGCCGGGGAATCACAGGTCCCCGGTTGGTGACGGCTATCTGGACCGATGTTGCCAGACGCTCAACGCTGAGGGTGATCGCTTGGTTTTTTGAGGAATACTTAATCGCATTGTTTAAAAGATTATTAATCACCCGCTCAATGATTTGGATATCGATCTGTAAATCAAGCGTGGGTTCGGGTGGCTGAAAATCAAACCTCAGATTTTTTTGTGTAACAGTTTGCTTCATCATGTCAATGCTGGTGTGGATGACTTTAATTAAGTTAACCTGTTCGGATTTTAACTTAAATTCCTTGGTTTTCATACGGCTGATCATAAGGAACTCCTCGATCATGGAGAGCAGTTTGATGCCGTGCCCGTGTGAGTTTTTCAGCAGGCAATGAATATCCTGCGGCAGAGTGTAGTCGTTTTTTTTGAAAAGGGTTAGTGTGCCCAAAATAGCGGTTAAGGGGTTCTTCATGTCATGCACAACCATGTGCATGAGCGCTTCTTTGGTTTCGTCCAGTTCTTTGAGCTGCTGTGCCTGTTCCTCCAACAGACGATTGGCGGTTTCCAGATTTTGATTGGTTACTTCCAGTTTGACATTTGTAATGCCCAATTCGCGGGTTCGTTCCTTAACTTTGTATTCCAAATTCTTGTTGAGGTTGATGAGCTCAAGATTTTGCATCAGGGATTCATCCACCATATGATCATTTTCTTTTTGTGAAAAAGAAAGCCCTTCCTTGAGTTGGCGGATGCGGGCGGTATAGTGAAGCAAGAGGGTCTGCAAAGCCTGCCCGGAATCGATCTCCTTGAGATTGACGGAACACGTTAAACCGGCATGCGGCGATTGGAGAAGTTTCTCGGGATTGAAATCATCAATTGAAACAGTGTCCGATGCTGTTGGGATACCATCGTCCATTTTTTCGGGATGATCCGCTTGCGGCATGAAAGTCACCTGCCTGTCTATTTTTCCTGGGAGCGTGAGCATTTAGTCTGCTTTTTTAAATTTTTGAACAATTGAACAATAGAAAATAGACCGCAATTGAGTTTTTTCTCTTGCTCTTTTGTTCTATTCTCAATTGCTCCGGAGTGTGAGCGACTAAATGCTCACACTCCTAGTATCGGCCGGATTGTATTGGAATAAAGAGTGTTAGAGATGTTTTTCAGTGATCAATGCGTTGTTAATATTTATGGAAAACATTCCATACTTTTCCCTGGGAAATTATGGAATTAAATCCCCAGTTGTCTGAGTTGAAAAACCGGGTCTGGCGCCACTATAATATCCTTGAATTTAAAGGGATTTAGAAGTGCGGACAAGGTGTTTTTGGCCCGAAAGTTGCTTTAAATAATAGTAACCAAGAACACATTACCATAGCAAGGGGGGGGTTATGCGATCACTTTCCTATAAGACGCTTATTTGGCGTTCCAGTTGGTTCAAGCAAAACTGCTCACAATCACCGGCGCTTTGGGATAAAGACACTGAGTGCGGGACGGCAATACGGGAGAACACGTGTTTGCTTGAAGAAAAGCAGTCACACGCTAAAAAAGGATTTTTGAATTGGTTTAAACGGGGGACTTAGCAGTAAACGTTGGATGAACCACACTACAAGTAAGGATATTACTTATATGCTATCGACAACGCAGCAAAATTGTTTGGATATGACGCCCTATGCCGGGCAGGTTGAGATGCATCCCATTCGTAATCGGAAAGAATTTGAAGCATATTTCCAAAAGGTTGCTTCGTCCCGCATGGCCCTGGAAGCACAAATTGCGCAATCCGGCAAAGACCGTCTGCAATGGCTGGTATCTGGATATTGCGAAGTTTGCGAAACCAAAGGACTGTTTGTCATGGACTGGCAGTATTCGGACCAGCAGACACCCAATTTTCGTGAGCGCTTACTCTGTACCCGCTGTAAAATGAATAATCGGCAACGGTTTGCACTGCGCTTTTTAAAAGAAGAAGTCCGGTTGTCGGGACATGAAGATTTTGTCATATATCTTTATGAGCAGGTAACGCCTTTTTACCGGTTTGTAAAAAATCACTTTAAGGATATCCGGATTATTGGGAGTGAATATTTTGGTTTTGAGTACACCTCCGGCCGGATTATAAAGGGCATCCGGCATGAGGATGCCATGGCCCTGAGTTTTCCGGATGCAAGTATTGATATTATTATGTCCAATGATGTATATGAACATGTTCCGCAGTATATACAGGCATTGGCCGAGGCCGGGCGGGTAATCAAGCCGGGCGGGAAACTAATTTTTTCCATCCCATTTTATGCTGCGCGTGAGCAAAGCGAATTGCGGGCAGTTCTTGAAAACGGCGAGGTTAAACATTTGCTTCCCGAACAGTATCACGGGAATCCGTTTCTTGTTAAAGGATCGCTGGTCTTTAATGATTTCGGATGGGATGTTTTGGAGGCTTGCCGACAAAATGGTTTTGATGATGCGTATGCATTGGCCTATTACAGTCCGTATCACGGGTATGTAGGCAATGGGGGTCAAATCGTATTTGTTGCGCAAAAAAAATCGGGGTTGCTTCAGAAAGGGACGGCATAGTGGAAGCGGTTCTGCCGGATCATCTCACGCCATTAGTCGGGGAATTCGCCTGGCATACCCTGGTCGTGGACCCGCGCATTGCGGCGGAAAGCCTGCGGCATTTCAATTTGGTAAAAAGCACACTTGATCAGCACAGCGTATATACCGGCGAATCTCTGCATATTCTTGAATTGGCTTGTTATGCCCATACCACAGGATATGATTTGGCTCGCGAGCTGGGTGCCCAAGTTACTCTGTTTGAGCTCTCCCGGCACACGCTTAGCAAAGGACGCGAGTTGGCCGGCAGGGGTGAAACACAAATTAATCCGCGGTTGGTGGTCGGTGATTTTCACCAATTGCCGTTTGAGGATGATTCTTTTAATTATGTTTTCATTTGTTCAGCACTGCATCATACCTGGCGGTTTGAGCGTGTGCTGGAAGAAATGATGCGGGTCTTGGCACCAGGCGGGTTGGTTTTTTTGGAAAACGAACCAACCCACCGGGGATTTTGTTTCTACAAATTTCGCTGTAACCGGCCGCATGAATTCACACCCTTTGAATATGAACTGGAAAAACTCGGCATTATCCGAACCATTGCAGAACCCTATCTGGGCAGCCGCCCGGAGTCGCTCTTCGGTATGATTGAGAACCAAAATATGCCCTTGGGACAGATCGTGACAACCATCGGTAATGCATGTGATCTGGTCGGGCTGGGTTTGTTTCCGGAAACAGTGATGGGCAAACTGGAGCATCGCTGGCTGCAAAATCGCTTTGCCGGCGCCGCGATGCTGAAAAAAGATATTATCGAAAACTTACAAGAACGGATTGTTGAAGCGAAAAAATATTATACCGAGGCGGAGGCAGGAATGGGGTTTTCGCTGCCCGCCGAAGATGAAGTCGCGGCGATGGCAGACGGGGTCAGTCAAGCTATTGCCGGATTGCAGGGAAATCCGAATACACTCGGATTTAGAATGGGATTGTCTGAAATTTTCGGGGCGCCATTACAATTGATTGCACGCAAACGGGATGGCCGTCAGTGCGACCCCAATAGTCCTCGGATTTTGGATAAACCCATGGCAGAGAAAGAAATTACGGTGAGGTTCCCGGCGAGTCATTTTCAGGACAAGGCAGCGGCCTTCAACCAACGCCATAACATGGAAAAGGATATTTATAATGGATTTTCTCCTCTGGTTCGGAAAGTACTCACACAAAAATCCTTGATTCCCGAGCTGGTCCACGATCAACTGTCAGGATTACAGGAAATATTTTCCGAGCAGGCATGGTGCCTTACAGAAGGTGAGTACGATTTAATTGCTATGGAAAATATTTCGCATCATTTGATTTCCATTACCAACCGGCAAAATAAAACCCAGTTACAATTACCCATGTCACATGCGGCAGGAGACCAATTTGTTTTATTGCTGCGGATTCATTGTGAATTGGAGGACAAAGATTATTTTAACCTCAAGCTCCAATGCGGGGATCGGGTGTTGGATGGACATGCGGTTTATAAAACCGAAAGTATCTTATGCCAAAGTGTTCTTTCGCGTCAGGAGATTGAACAGGCAGAGCAAGCAATTCAACTAACGCTTACGGGCATACGGCAGGTAGGGAACGGTCGCGACCGTCCCCTACTTTATCGGATTGCCATTTCGTATGCCGGATTGTTTGAAATGAAAGCAGAAAATTTTTCGCAAACAGAGCAGCAGGAAACAGTGTTTGAAGAATCTGTTCACGACAAGGATGATGTAAGGAATTATTATGCCTGATGAAACGTTTGTTTATTATATTGAAGTTGCAGGTGTCTGCAATCTTCGGTGCCCTTCATGCCCCAATGGGAACAGCCCAAAGCAGCTGCGCAATCCAATGTATATGTCGATAGAGATGTATTCTGAAATTTTACAGAAAATTATAAAAGAGAAACCCGCAGAAAAAATTCTGATCTATTTATTGAACTGGGGTGAACCCACGCTTCATCCTGAATTACCGCGGTTGATTACCCTGGCAAATGAAGTTGGTTTGTCACCCCATTTGTCCAGCAACCTCGCAGCACCCAAAAATCTTGAAGCCATGGTAAAAGCGTATCCTGCATCCTTGCGTATTTCTCTTTCCGGGTATTGGCCGCAAACATATCAAATAACGCATGCCGGCGGCGATATCGAACAGGTCAGAGAAAACGCCATGAAAGTTGCCCGGTACCGGGAGAAACATGATGCGCGGTTCCCGGTGCAGATCTGTTATCACAAGTACACACATAATATGGAAGGTGATTACATCCGTATGCAAGCCATGGCGCATGAACTCAATTTTGAGTTTGTCCCGCTTTGGGCATTTTATGCGCCCCTGGAAAAATACTTGAGTGCGGTGGAAGGGCCGTTTGACCCCGGGGAGCAGGCATTGCTGGATTTACTGCTGATTAAACCACATGAAGCCCAAGCTGTGGCATTACCCTATCGTAAACTTTATCCCGATTGCCCCTTGCGCTCTCAACAGACGGCCATCAATAGTGACGGCTCTGTGGCACTATGCTGCGCAGTGTATGACAAAAAGTATGATCTGGCCGGTTCTTTTCTCGACCAATCCCACCAGACCCTCCAGCAGCAGAAATACAGCCATCCATTTTGCCAACGCTGCATGGCAGCCTGCGGCGATCTTTATTACCTCTATACAGGCAAAGAAGAATTAGACGCCATTGCGCGGCGTCGCCTGGAACCCCAAACCGCTGCTGTTTCGTAGAAATCAACCTGTTTATCGAGAGTACGGGACGTAGTTCGGTAATATGGTAATAGAAATACTGTGGAATTTCTTGGTATTTGGGAGAGTTTACATAATCCTACTTTTAATTATGGCGAATTCGCCATAATTAAAAGTCAAACGGGATTAAACAATTAAAGGATATCATGGTCAGAGTGATATTGGATTTGTTGGCGTAGGGGAACCCCTCGTGGGTGACCAAGGATCAATCATATTTGGCAATACATCCGCACCAACCCTCTCTATAAATTCCTTGACCATCTTATCCTCCAATCGCATAATTGAACCTGCAACACTGGCTTGTAATTCTCCCGTCTTGTACGTCTAAAAATTACAATAAAATTGCTGTCTCCGGAGGCCGGATGGATCACTTCGAACGCATTTTTAAAATGCACCGTCTATTGAAGCAATCCCGTTATCCTATTTCCCGAAAACAATTTGAAGAAAAATTAAAATGTACCCGCGCAACGGTTAAGCGGATCATGAATGAATTGAAAATACATCTGGGTGCACCCCTTGAATACGATTCCCGACAAAACGGCTATTACTATGCGCAAGATGAGACCTGCCTTTATGAACTACCCGGACTCTGGTTCAATGCCACTGAATTGCATGCCCTCCTGAGTGTCCAGCATCTGCTTAAAGAAGTACAACCCGGAATGCTCGAATCACAGATCGCCCCTTTTCAAAAACGTATCCAGGAAATTCTTAAATCAAAATATATGGGAAAAGCCGATATCACCCGGAATGTACGCATCCTGGGTATGGGAGTACGGTCGATCCATCAGGAAAATTTTCAGGCAGTTGCCGGTGCTTTGGCCGCACAGCAGCAGATAAATATTACCTATCACAGCCGCTCAAAAAATCAGAAAACAGAAAGAAAAATTTCTCCCCAGCGGTTGATCCATTACCGGGACAACTGGTATCTCGATGCCTGGGACCATCAGAAATCCGCATTGCGCAGCTTTGCCATAGACCGGATTCAAAAGACAAGTACATTAAAACAAAAGGCCAAGACCATCCCGGACAGAAGTTTGGATGAACAATTCACCACCGCCTATGGCATTTTTTCCGGCAAACCCAAGTATACCGCCCAATTGCGCTTCACACCGGAGTGCAGCCGCTGGGTGGCCGAAGAAATCTGGCATCCGCAGCAAAAGGGAGCATTCAAAGACGGTTATTACATTCTCCAAATTCCCTATGCCGATACCCGCGAGCTGGTCATGGATATATTGAAATACGGCCCCAAAGTTGAAGTGCTGGAGCCGGAAGGTTTGCGTAAAGAGATAAAACAGCTGTTACAGAAAACACTAAAGAAATATTGATAGTGTTGCAATAACCAACCTCCTTTTTTGGTCTAAAGAAAAAGACCATTCCAAAGGAGGGATAAATGGAGAAAAGGAAAAATCATCATCGGCAATCAATACGATTGCAAGGATATGATTATTCACAAGCAGGGGCATATTTCATCACCATTGATATAAATGATCGATTGTGTTTATTGGGTGAAATCAACAACGGAATCATGATAGAAAATCATGCAGGTCGGATGGTGGGAAAATGGTGGAATAAATTGCCGGAAAGATATGGTGATGTGACAATTGATGAATCTGTAGTTATGCCGAACCATTTTCACGGTATCCTGATCATTAAATCCGCCGCCGTAGGGGCGATTCCGTGTAATCGCCCCATGGTTCCGTGTAATCGCCCGGTAAAAAAATCAAACACAATGCTGCGGGTTAAACACGCAACCGGGAATGAAAACAATGAACATAAAAGCGGGGGCGAAAACATGGTTTCGCCCCTACGGGGGTTGGGCCGATATGTGTCGTGGTTTAAACGGATGACCACCAATGAATACATACATGGTGTCCATCAAAATGGATGGTCGCATTTTTACAATAAATTATGGCAAAGGAATTGCCATGATCGTATTATCCGGAATGATATGGAATTGCACCGCATCCGGGAATATATTCGAAATAATCCGGTGCAATGGGGGATCAACAAATCACCGTAGGGGCGATTCCGCGTAATCGCCCCATGGTTTCAAAAAATGATCGCAGCCGGCCGACCGCAGGATAAGGATATCATGGTCAGAGTGATATTGGATTTGTTGGCGTGATATAAAAAAATCACCCACTGACTCATCAAACGAGCCAGGGGGTGTGGTAGAACTGGGGATAGAAACAAAATTAGAGAATACCCAATTTATCCTGGAATTCCTGGAAATTTGATAGAAGGAGATAGAAAAACAATTTGAAAGGAACTTGTAAATAATGGCTTCAGAAAATATTGATGATTTGGTTAACTACTGCAAAGAAAAGGGCCGTGTTTGTCCTGTACCCATGAAATGGAAAGAAGTATGGGAGTTATTGCCCAACAAAAATCGAAAAGGCAGTAGTTGGGAGCCTTCATTACCATTGATTTTGGCTGCTTGGTATGACACACCGGCAATATTAAAAATGATACGCTTAAAAGAGCATATTAACTGGGCGGAACAACACGGCGTACTTGATGAAATATCTTTTTTTCTAAGAAATCTTTCCGAATCAGATTGGTTTCATATCGGAGATTGACCTGACTGGATAGTTTGATAGAAATAGTTTGTATTTTAAAAAAAAGGAGTAGTTCTAAATGTTCAAACCTAGGAATGAAAATTCTGAAAAAAAGAATATACGGGTTATTCCGATACAAGAATGTTTGGCAAAAACTATCCGTGATGAACCAGTAAATAGGGCAGGCGTAAGTGTAGCTATTCATTGCCGTATAGTTGGGTATGTAGCAAAAGAACTAATAAGGCGTATGCCCAAATGGCTTCGGGAACGTTATTATCCTGAAGGTAGTGAATTGATTGCCGCTGTTCATGATATTGGCAAGATCAGTCCGACGTTCCAGGAGAGAATACATCGTGATTTAGGACAAATTCTGAACATCACAAATCCGGATTTGGACAAGGTTATTGGGTATCATTTTACTGTCAGCCAGGCAGCAGCAGATGGGTGCCCAAAATATATTCCTGAGATATTGGGGAGGCATCATGGAAGAAGTCCTTCGAGTATTCAATCTGCTGATGCAGAAATTTATGGTGGTCATGAGTGGCAAAAAAAGCGCATGGATTTAATGAATGATTTGAAAAAAGAGATGAATACAGACTGGCCGGCAATCACTTCATCCATTCAAGCTGATGCAATTGCAGGTTTGACTACTGTTGCGGACTGGATTGGTTCTGGTTCTTTGTTTGATACTGTTGATGAGAAATCCTGGAAAAGTAAAATTGATGAGGCCTTGGATCGGGCAGGATTTGTGACACCGCAACTATGTGTGGGATTAAATTTTAAGGATGTTTTTGGTTTTTCACCTTATCCGTTGCAGATGTGTTTTATTGAGTCCATAAAAAAACAAGGTGCCTATGTTTTGGAAGCGCCGATGGGCGCGGGGAAAACAGAAGCTGCACTTTATGCAGCCTATAAAATGCTGGAAAAAGGAGATGCTACAGGAATATATTTTGCTCTTCCTACGCAACTGACCTCTGATAAGGTTTATGAACGTGTGAATTTATTTCTTGCCGGTGATCCAAAGAAAAATCTTCAGGGGATTTTAGAAGCGTCTGATCCATGGCGATCAGCTTTGCTATTGCATGGTTCTGCATGGTTGCGCGAGACAGAGCTTGGCGAAGAAGGCAATCCCGGCAAATCATGGTTTAGCAGCGGCAAGCGTGGGCTTCTCGCTCCTTTTGCCGTGGGAACCATTGATCAGGCTCTCATGGCTGTTATGAATGTCAGGCATGGATTTGTGCGGACTTTTGGATTAGCGGGTAAGGTTGTTATTCTGGATGAAGTACACAGCTATGACAGCTATACTGGGACTATCCTTAAAGAACTGGTGACAGCCCTTCGTGAATTGCACTGCACAGTCATTATTTTAAGCGCCACTCTGACTGATAATCAACGGCGTTCCATACTTGGCGCAGCTAAACCTAAAACCAGCTCAGCCAAACTATCGGCTTATCCCCTTATTTCCCAGTATCCAATAGGAGGGAAATTGAAGGAACTGGAAACGGAAAAAAATGAAGAATTTGAAGTGAATATTCATATCTGTTCAGATGACAATAAAGCTATTGATGAAGCCCTCAAACGGGCAGAAAGAGGAGAGCAGATCCTTTGGATTGAAAACACCGTAGATGATGCACAAAGACGTTATCGTGAACTAGCTGCCATGGAAATGAATTTGGAATGTGGACTTTTGCATTCACGGTTCATTAAAGTAGATCGAAGAAAAAATGAAGACAAATGGGTGGGGCTGTTTGGAACATCAGGCCGAGAAAAGCGCAGGGAAAAGGGCCGGATTTTAATAGGAACCCAGGTTTTGGAGCAGTCACTGGATATTGATGCGGACTTTCTGGTGTCACGGCTTTGTCCCACGGATATGTTATTTCAGCGTTTGGGGCGTTTGTGGCGCCATCGTGATAATGATTCTGTACGGCCGGATGAAGCTCAATGTGAGGCATGGATATTGGCACCGGAAATGAATCAGGCAATTTTGGATATAAAGCACTTTGGAAAGTACGCAAAAGTCTATAGTCCTTATGTTTTGTGCAGGACACTGGAAGTTTGGCAGAGTATTTCATCAATAAAACTGCCAGGTGACATCAGACCATTGCTGGAGGCAACCTATAAAGAACGATCAGAAAAAGGGAGGATGGCAACATACAAGCAGGAAATGATAAAGCAAAAGGAGAAGCTTACTGCATTTGCATTAACCGGTATCAGCCGGGGAGGCCAAACTCTGCCTGAAAGCAAAGCAAGCACAAGGTATTCGGAGATTGAGTCCATTGAAGTTTTGCTGATAAAAAAAATCATTTATGAACCGGACGGGATAATGTTACATCTCCTGGATGATACAAAAATGTACCTGCCAAAAAAAGCAGAGCCTTCAAAGCGTCGCAAACGGGCTGCAACATTACTGAATAATACGGTCTCAGTGCCGGAGTATCTTGCACCTACAACATATACAAAGCAACTGGCGTTCTTAAAAGAGTACGTTTATTTGGGTAATCATGAAGAAAGTCCATTCCGTGCATCTATAGTATCTGATTCCGATGAATTGCAGGGATTAGGCCAGACAGAAGTATCAGAAAAATACCATCTTGAATATGATGCTTGTTTAGGTTATAGAGCCGAAAAGAAAGGGAGGTAAGGAAGAGTATGATTAAAAACAGTTTTAATTTGGTCAGTCAGCCATGGATACCTGTGGCAGGTAAGGGCTTGGTGAGTCTGACGGATATTTTTACTGATTCAAAAATCACTGCCCTGGGTGGTAATCCTATTCAGAAGATAGCAATGACCAAATTGCTATTGGCAATTGTTCAGGCAGCGTGGACACCCAAAGATGACAAAGATTGGAAGAAAAATGGTTTGTCGGGTATGGCAAAAAAAGCAATGAATTACTTAACAAAAAATAAAGGTCTGTTTTGGCTGTATGGTAAAGAACCGTTTCTTCAAATGTCGGGTATAAAAAAAGCAGCACTTCAGACTTACGGCGCAGTTCAGATTGATGTGGCAAGCGGGAATACGACTGTACTAATTCAAAGTCAGGTTGAACAGCAATTGACGGATGCAGATAAAGCTTTACTGTTGGTTCAGCAAATGGGATTTTCTCTGGGTGGAAAAAAGACGGATAATAGTATAGTTCTTTCACCAAACTATGCCGGGAAATCCAACGCTAAAGATAAACCATCTACGGGTAAACCTGGTCCATCTTTAGGTTTTTTAGGTTATTTACATAGTTTTTTGTTAGGCACATCATTACAGGAAACATTGTGGATGAATATTTTTACAGAAGAGGATATGCAGGATTTGAAATATTTTTCAGAAGGAATAGGCGTTGCGCCATGGGAAAAAATGCCCAGAGGGGAAGACTGCCGAATAGCCCGGGCATTAAAAAAATCTTACATGGGACGTTTGGTGCCCTTGTCTCGTTTTGTATTTTTAGCAGATAAGGGATTGCATTATTCCGAAGGTATTGCTCATCCAGGTCATTTGGAAAGTATAGTTGATCCTACTGTGGCCATAGACAGATTACGAGCTAAACCAAAAGTCATTTGGGTTGATCCTGAAAGGCGGCCATGGAGGCAATTGACGGCATTGTTGTCTTTTTTTGAAAACGATAGAGGTTTTGAATGCTTGCAATTGCGAATAGCAATATCACGAATTGATAATAAAAAATGTCAGCCATTCAGTATTTGGTCTGGGGGAATAAAAGTTAAAAGTACTGCGGGGGAACAAGATGTAAAAGGGATGAATGATTTTGTGGAGTCGGAAATTATTCTGAATTCGGAGGTGATGGGTGAAGAATTGTTTGTATGGCTCAAACTGGAAATGGAAGGGTTAGACAAACTTTCTAAATCTGCATATGGTTCTGTTATGGGTTTTTTTAAAGAACAAAAAACGGAAGGGAAAGATCAGGGGGCACAGGCTGCAAACCTTTTCTGGCAGCTTTGTGAGCACAAGTTTCAGGAATTGGTGAACGCGTGTAATGAAACCAGTGGGAAGGAAAGGAAAAAATTACGTAGTATTTTTGCGGGATTTGTAAACAAAGCATACAACACTTATTGTCCTAAAGACACAGCTCGTCAAATAAATGCCTGGGCAGCTAATCGACCCAATTTGGGCGAATATTTATCTTGAGCCGAAGGAGGAATTATGGAAACCAAGACCAAAAAGAAAAGCCGTGAACAGTCTTTTGTAGAATTTGTTTTGAGCCGTATGAAAAAGGATACAAGCTTTGGTGCAGTGCTGCGTCGGGCTGACAACCCGGCCACAGAATCGCAAGCATGGGAGCACTTGATACCATGGTGTGATATTGAAAAGGATTGGCAGCGTTTGCCATTTGCCACGGTAGCTGCAGCTATGGCTCGTGCCAAACCGGAAAAAGATGGAAGCCTTGGAATCGGTAAGGCCATCGCCGTCTGCTATAAAGATGGGTATAAAGATGAACAGGCTCAAGCCAAATTGCGGCGTTTGCTGGCATGTGATGCAGTGGAAGAAGTATGCGCTATTTTAAGGCCCTTGCTCAGATTGTGTGCATCTCGCGGAGCACAGTTGAGCTATGCACAGTTATTGAATGAGCTTATTTATTTTGGAGAAAAAACGCGGATAAAGTGGGCGGTAGATTTTTATCCAAGGAGGGCCAATGATAGCTTCAATGCTAAACCTTAGTCGTAAGGATTGTAAAGATTGGCAACTTAAAGATGGATACAGCATGCATCGGATTGTTTATTCATTATTTCCCAAGCAGGAAAACGAAACCAGAGAGTTTTTGTTTGCTGATAAAGGTATTGCAGGGCAGTGCCATCGAATATTAATTCTATCCAAACGCCTACCGGAAAAACCTGATTTTGGAGAAATAACATCAAAAGAAATTTCTGAATCTATTTTAAGCCATGATCACTATGGCTTTGAAATCACGCTTAATCCTGCGACTAGGAACGGTCAGTCCCGAAAACTTATACCGGTACGCGGCAAAGATAATCTTTGCGAGTGGTTTATTAAAAAGTCGCTAACTACGGGATTTGAAATTGATCCCAACAGTTTGTGCGTGGGTCAAACTCAGGTACAGCAATTTGACAAAATAAAGGAGGGGACTAAATTTTTACATACACACGGATCAGCAACGTTTACAGGAAAGCTAAAAGTGACCAGCAGAGAACTTTTTAAAAAAAGTTTTGAGCAAGGTATAGGACGAGCCAGGGGCTTTGGGTTTGGCTTGCTTCAAATTGTGCCAATGAAAAGTAATTAAAATATTACTTAAAAAACAGGAGGCTAACATGAAAAAGAATCAAACAAAGAATCCTTATCAGAGCATGCACATAGAGTATCACATTATTCAGTCATTTCCGGTTACTTGTCTGAATCGGGATGATGTAGGTGCTCCAAAAACCGCTATGATCGGTGGTACGACTCGTGCCAGAGTCAGCAGTCAGTGCTGGAAACGTCAAGTGCGACTTACACTTCGTGATCTGGGTATTGAATTGGGAAGCAGAACAAAATTAATCGCTGAGCTGATTGCTACAGCATGCAAGGAAAAAGGAGCTACTCCAGACCAGGCAAAAGCTTGTGGTGAAAAGGTGGAGCATATATTTATTAAAAAGAAAGAAGATAATAAAACAGCTAACTCTGGAAAAACAAAGAAGAATGATGAAGATGAGAATGGTGAATCAGGAAATGACGACAAAACAGATACTCTTCTTTTTATAAGTCCGGCAGAAGTAAAACTCTTGGCTGAAGAATTCAAACAAGTCCAATTCAAACCTGATGCGTTATTCAAACAAAAAGATGCAAAAAAACAAGCTAAAGAATTAGCAGATCTTATCGGTAAAACAGATGAACAAATCAATGCATTGGATATAGCGCTTTTTGGCCGCATGGTGGCGCAAGCAGCAACACTGAATGTCGAGGCGGCATCATCCTTTGCTCATGCCATATCAACCCATAAAGTGACCAATGAAGTTGAGTTTTTTACAGCCCTCGATGATGAGTCTAAGGAGCAGGGCTCTGCCCATATGGGGAGCTTAGAATTTAATTCTGCAACCTATTATCGGTATATCAGTCTGGATATTGGGCAGTTGTGGCAGACACTTGCCGGTCAAAATATTCCGGAATCCGTGGAGGTTTTTACCAAGGCGCTTTATATGGCAGTACCCAACGCCCGTCAGACCTCGCAGTCCGGAGCGTCCCCTTGGGAGTTTGCCCGGATATTTGTACGCCGGGGACAGCGTTTGCAGGCACCATTTGAAACAGGCGTGAAAGCTCAAAATGGAGGATTTCTGGAACAAAGCATTAATGAGTTGTGCCAATATCTGGATAAAAAAGAAAAGCTAGCAGGTTCGCTTTTTGGGAAAATTAAGAAAGTTGATTTTGGGAAAGATGAAGCCTTTAACATAGACAAATTGATTGGAGAGATTAAATTCGGAATTGCGGAAGGCCGCGCGAAATGAAAACCAAATATCTATTGTTATGGCTGGAAGCGCCTTTGCAATCATGGGGTGCGGATTCAAAGTTCGGCAGGCGGGATACCATGTCCTTTCCCACCAAATCCGGTGTTATTGGAATTTTACTCTGCGCGATGGGCGCGTCAGGTGAACAGGCCGAACTGCTTTCGCGATTAGCACTACTCAAGCAGACAGTTATTTCATATGTGCCCGCTCGGAAAATGGAGAACGGGAAATCAGAGAAGACTGATCGTGAACCTCTTTTAAATGATTTTCACATGGTGGGAAGTGGGTATGATGACAAAAATCCATGGGAATCAATGCTCATCCCTATGACTTGGGATTCTGTAAAGAAAAAGTCTGGTAAAGCAAATAATGCAGATGGTTCAAGAGGTGGAACAAAAATTACTTACAGGTATTATCTACAGGATGCTAAATTTGCAGTAATAATGGAAGTACCTGACAAAATGGCAGATGACTTTTCCGAGGCATTACAAAATCCAGTTTATGATGTTTATCTTGGGAGGAAAAATTGTGTACCAACAGATATAATTTATCGCGGAAACTATGAAAGCGAAGCAGTAGCATTAAAACGAGCTGCGGAAATTGCAGAAGAAAAGGGGGCGTTGGCAGAAGATTTCAAGGTCATAGACGGAGAGTATAATGATGATGGCGAAACAATGACCTTGAATGACATACCAGTTCAGTTTGGCGAGATCAAGCGTTACCGCGACAGAAAAGTAACGGTGATTCAATCGTGAGCGGGACATCATCTTCAGCGAGTGAAAAAAGTCAAAGGCTATTCATCAAGGTTACAAAAGCCAGTTTGCCACAAGTAAAAGACAAGTATCCGTTTTTGTATCTGGAACGGGGCCGACTGGAGATAGATGATAGTAGTGTCAAATGGATTGATTGCGATGGCAATGTAGTTCGATTGCCGATTGCTACTATCAATACGGTATTGTTAGGACCGGGAACGTCTATAACCCATGAAGCAGTAAAAGTTATGGCAACTGCTAATTGTTCTGTTTGTTGGGTTGGAGAAGATTCCTTGTTGTTTTATGCAGTGGGGCAGAGTCCGACATCAGATTCGAGTAATCTGCGGTCACAAATGTTGCTGGCTACTGACAAGGAAAAATCCGTGGAAGTCGCCAGGCGGATGTATGCCCGGCGTTTTCCTTCGGCACAACTGGAAGGGAAAAATCTCAAAGAAATGATGGGCATGGAAGGTTATCGAGTCCGCCGGATGTATGAGCAAAAAGCGGCTAAATACAATGTAGGGTGGAAGGGAAGATATTATCAGCCGGGTAAGTTTGAGTTTGGAGATATAACAAACCGGGTTTTAACATCAGCTAATGCAGCGCTTTACGGTATTCTGACCTCGGCTGTTTACAGCATGGGATACGCACCGCACATTGGGTTTATACATTCCGGTAGTCCGTTGCCTTTTGTTTATGATTTGGCGGATTTATACAAAGAAAATCTTTGTATTGATTTGGCGTTTGTATTGACTTTGGAATTGGCAGGAAAATATAACAAGGCAAAGGTGTCTTCTGCATTCCGTAAGCGGGTAATAGAAATGGACTTGTTGGCGAAAATCGGTCCGGATATTAAAGAAATGTTATATGGAGGGAATGATGTTGGTGGTAATAGCGAATAATATTCCGCCCGCAGTTCGAGGCAGAATGAAATTATGGTTTGTTGAACCGCGTCCCAATGTATTTGTTTCAGGAATTAAAGATTCAGTGGCGGATAATATCATTGAGTATTTATATAAATATTGTCCGGAAGAATCTGGCTTAGTTATTTTTCAAAGAATAAGAAAATCTCCTGGATATAAAATTTGGGGAATAGGGGATATAACTCGGGCACTCATAGAAATAAGTGGATTACAGTTAATACAAGAGAAAAATGGTACTGTTTAAATATAACCATATTTTGTATAGTTGAAAAACTAGTTATACATAATGTTGGTATTTTCCCCACGCGAGTGGGGGTGTTTCTGATGTTTTGGGACACGCTTTTATTATCCCCTAATTTTCCCCACGCGAGTGGGGGTGTTTCTAAATAGATGGCTATATGGAGGATTTAAATGAAATTTTCCCCACGCGAGTGGGGGTGTTTCTAAAGGATATGCGGGTTTAGTAATACGACTACCATTTTCCCCACGCGAGTGGGGGTGTTTCTCTCGCCGACGGGCGGAAAACGGAGAGGGAGAAATTTTCCCCACGCGAGTGGGGGTGTTTCTTTTTATGATGATAAACCAAGCAATAAAAAATGATTTTCCCCACGCGAGTGGGGGTGTTTCTTTTACGTCCAGCATAATCCTTCATCTCCATTCATTTTCCCCACGCGAGTGGGGGTGTTTCTGGTTTTAACATTGCCTAGACCTCCTCTTATTTATTTTCCCCACGCGAGTGGGGGTGTTTCCTTTCCTTATTTCACCTATCGGCAGCGGCCTTGATTTTCCCCACGCGAGTGGGGGTGTTTCTCGTATGCATATTGAGTATGATATACAACAATGATTTTCCCCACGCGAGTGGGGGTGTTTCCAAACGCAGGGGGTTTGGACTGGGTATAATACGATTTTCCCCACGCGAGTGGGGGTGTTTCCCACAGGCAAATAAATCACGTGGTGTGAATTTCATTTTCCCCACGCGAGTGGGGGTGTTTCTATCTTGCCGACTTGTCAAGCCAAGTCATCAAAATTTTCCCCACGCGAGTGGGGGTGTTTCTCCAAGATGCATTTTCAAGTACAAGTATTTTTTATTTTCCCCACGCGAGTGGGGGTGTTTCTAAGCGGTTTTTAGGACTTGAACACAAAAAACAATTTTCCCCACGCGAGTGGGGGTGTTTCTCGAATAGGTTTTTGCAGCACTTGTAAGTATGGATTTTCCCCACGCGAGTGGGGGTGTTTCTCTATGACACGCTGCGGAACAAGAACATCATCGATTTTCCCCACGCGAGTGGGGGTGTTTCATGAATCTGTACCGTTTCACTTTTCTCTAGATAATTTTCCCCACGCGAGTGGGGGTGTTTCTGACTCACCGTCGGCGCGGATGCTCGCGGTGGCATTTTCCCCACGCGAGTGGGGGTGTTTCTAGAGAGACCTGTGATGTACTACTAGCCTCAAGATTTTCCCCACGCGAGTGGGGGTGTTTCTTGATGGCGTCCGCATCTGGTGGACATATCGCGATTTTCCCCACGCGAGTGGGGGTGTTTCTGCTACCGTATCCCTGGTCGTATGCATGAATGAATTTTCCCCACGCGAGTGGGGGTGTTTCTGGATAAAAGATCAAACACACATAATTACGGTCATTTTCCCCACGCGAGTGGGGGTGTTTCTGCTAAACGTGGCAATCCTAGCCTGATTGATCTATTTTCCCCACGCGAGTGGGGGTGTTTCTTGTTTTTCTACTGTGTCGATAACAAATTTATTATTTTCCCCACGCGAGTGGGGGTGTTTCTATGATGTCATTGCTATTGATGTCTGCGGGATGATTTTCCCCACGCGAGTGGGGGTGTTTCTGATGCCATGCGAATCAAAGAAGGTCATGGTCAATTTTCCCCACGCGAGTGGGGGTGTTTCTTCACCGGCGCAGCTAATCAACGCAACGATCAAATTTTCCCCACGCGAGTGGGGGTGTTTCCACCGGCGACGGGTCCAGCTTTACGGGGATCGAATTTTCCCCACGCGAGTGGGGGTGTTTCTAATAAACTGTGAACGGTCTTGGTTGGTTCCAGATTTTCCCCACGCGAGTGGGGGTGTTTCTCGTTTTGACTACACAAATCTTGATGTATAGCAATTTTCCCCACGCGAGTGGGGGTGTTTCTTCCGCGTATCCGACTACGCCATTAGTGATGTCATTTTCCCCACGCGAGTGGGGGTGTTTCTTAAGACGCGCGAAAAGTATCCCGGCTTAATGAATTTTCCCCACGCGAGTGGGGGTGTTTCTTATTGGAGCAGGAGGAACAGTAGATGTAGGTGATTTTCCCCACGCGAGTGGGGGTGTTTCTACCCCTACAGCAAGTGCATCAGGTAGCGCGAAATTTTCCCCACGCGAGTGGGGGTGTTTCTTCCAAACACCACCAACACTTTTATTATGTGCGATTTTCCCCACGCGAGTGGGGGTGTTTCTATATTCTTGCGTCGTCATCTCTCCCAGGTTTTATTTTCCCCACGCGAGTGGGGGTGTTTCTTGAGCGTCATTATTGCGGTATGTCTGATTGTAATTTTCCCCACGCGAGTGGGGGTGTTTCTATAAAGCGTTACATACATCAACGGATGGGATTATTTTCCCCACGCGAGTGGGGGTGTTTCTCGTTTAAGCGTGGTGGTGAAGCGGTCAACCAAATTTTCCCCACGCGAGTGGGGGTGTTTCTAAAATAGGGTGGGTATGACTATTTTATACCCAATTTTCCCCACGCGAGTGGGGGTGTTTCTCTAAAAAAATTATATTCACCCCAGGTGTGCGGATTTTCCCCACGCGAGTGGGGGTGTTTCTAGAGCCAGGTAAGTTAATCGCGTCTTGTAAAGATTTTCCCCACGCGAGTGGGGGTGTTTCTCAGTTAAGGCAACACGTTTGCCTATGGAAAAGATTTTCCCCACGCGAGTGGGGGTGTTTCTCTCTTATATCCGCTGTTGTTGCTTTATATGGAATTTTCCCCACGCGAGTGGGGGTGTTTCTCAAGATCCTGGTCGTCCTGTGCATACATTACAATTTTCCCCACGCGAGTGGGGGTGTTTCTGATAGGAATTCGGTTGCAGAGTGCTGGAAGTTATTTTCCCCACGCGAGTGGGGGTGTTTCTCACTTTTGATATCCCCTAAAGAAGTGGCAAAAATTTTCCCCACGCGAGTGGGGGTGTTTCTATTTCTAGTATTATAACGGACTTTGTAAAAGAATTTTCCCCACGCGAGTGGGGGTGTTTCTTATATTGTAGGGGTGTTATGGTATACATATAAAATTTTCCCCACGCGAGTGGGGGTGTTTCCGATATAGAGATGAGCATAAAATTTACTATTTAATTTTCCCCACGCGAGTGGGGGTGTTTCTTGATAGCTAAAAGGTGGGCCTTTACAAGTCTCATTTTCCCCACGCGAGTGGGGGTGTTTCTCTAGAGCATAAATATAAAGCGTTGCATACATCAATTTTCCCCACGCGAGTGGGGGTGTTTCTTAATACTATCTACCCCCGAAAAGGGTGAATTGATTTTCCCCACGCGAGTGGGGGTGTTTCTTCCGAGCTCGATACTCTGGCTGCAACAGCGGGATTTTCCCCACGCGAGTGGGGGTGTTTCTTAAACTAAAAATTTATTGCGCAACTCGGGGAAATTTTCCCCACGCGAGTGGGGGTGTTTCTCTCCCTAGCGCTACCATAACCTCATGGTGGCGATTTTCCCCACGCGAGTGGGGGTGTTTCTTTGCATTATTAACCTTCCTTTAGCTGATTTTTATTTTCCCCACGCGAGTGGGGGTGTTTCTCAATTAAACGGGATGAGGAGGACACGAAACGGATTTTCCCCACGCGAGTGGGGGTGTTTCTTTATAAAAAAACCCGCCAACCGCAGTAGAGCTATTTTCCCCACGCGAGTGGGGGTGTTTCTATAATTTGTGCTACCCGATGCGCTAGCGGTGGGATTTTCCCCACGCGAGTGGGGGTGTTTCTTTATAAAAATTGATCCGAAATATGCCGCATTAATTTTCCCCACGCGAGTGGGGGTGTTTCTTGATAACAAAAAGGCGGGCCTTTACAAGTCTCAATTTTCCCCACGCGAGTGGGGGTGTTTCTGATCTAACTCTAGAAATTACAACTGGTAATAATTTTCCCCACGCGAGTGGGGGTGTTTCTTTAAAATATGGTATCCAACCATTAATCAGGGGATTTTCCCCACGCGAGTGGGGGTGTTTCTCAGTTAAAGCAACACGTTTGCCAATGGAAAAGATTTTCCCCACGCGAGTGGGGGTGTTTCTCTATAATATGCGTATAGGAAATGATCCATTAGATTTTCCCCACGCGAGTGGGGGTGTTTCTACCCGATAGGGAACTTAACTGTTGGGTAAGTTAATTTTCCCCACGCGAGTGGGGGTGTTTCTATTTCAAATCATCGGCATTAAGTCCTTGCTGAATTTTCCCCACGCGAGTGGGGGTGTTTCTAAACAACCGCTTATTTCTGTTGTGATAACTAAATTTTCCCCACGCGAGTGGGGGTGTTTCTGCTATTGTAAAAATGGCCGTAAAAGAAGCAATATTTTCCCCACGCGAGTGGGGGTGTTTCTTTTCATCGTTCCCCTCCTGTTATTTTCGATAGATTTTCCCCACGCGAGTGGGGGTGTTTCTTAGAAGAGGCAGGTGAAGATAAAAATGATTACATTTTCCCCACGCGAGTGGGGGTGTTTCAATCGCATCATGAAAAAGTCCGTGCCGAAATCGATTTTCCCCACGCGAGTGGGGGTGTTTCTCTTGCGTCGCGTTCGGTGTCGTATAAGTGCGGATTTTCCCCACGCGAGTGGGGGTGTTTCCCACAGACAGACATAAATGCCGCGTAGATGTGCATTTTCCCCACGCGAGTGGGGGTGTTTCTAATAACGTCGCTTACGCCATAAGGGGGAATCAATTTTCCCCACGCGAGTGGGGGTGTTTCTTGCATATTGCTACACATATTCAGTCGGCAATGATTTTCCCCACGCGAGTGGGGGTGTTTCTGTACTTTTGGCGTTATGCGGGGAGAAGAAAAAATTTTCCCCACGCGAGTGGGGGTGAACCGATTTTTTCGAATTATAGCGAGACTGGAATTATGTTTTGAGATACTATGAAAAATACCCTATAATCCTACAGGGACAATGCTGATGTGAAAAATATTTTAAATATTGTGCAAGAAAATAGAGAAATGTTGGTCAAACTGTATAGGGGGAATATCCTGTACAGAGGAGGACTGAGAAAAGATGGCAAACAGTATTGCGATTTTTAAGGGGGAAAAGATTAGGAAGACGATTTACAAGAATGAGTGGTGGTTTTCGGTGGTGGATATAATTGAAGCATTAACAGGAAATGATCGCCCAAGAAAATACTGGAATGATCTCAAGAAAAAGGTGATAGATGAAGGTTATTCTGAACTGTCCGAAAAAATCGGACAGTTGAAATTAGAAGCTCCTGATGGCAAATTACGTGAAACCGACTGCGCCAACACCGAGGGAATTTTTCGCATTATCCAATCCATTCCATCGCCAAAAGCCGAACCATTCAAACGATGGCTGGCAAAAGTAGGTTATGAACGGGTGCAGGAGATTGAAGATCCTGAACTAAGCACAAAGAGAACACGAGAGCTGTACAAAGCCAAAGGGTACTCGGATACCTGGATTGAAAAGCGAATGAGGGGAATCGCTATTCGCGAAGAACTAACAGATGAATGGAAAAATCGAGGTGCCAGAGAAGAAACGGATTATGAGATATTGACTGCAGAGATATCAAAAGCAACATTTGGTATTATACCAGCTGAGTATAAGAAGATTAAAGGTCTCAAGCGTCAGAACCTGCGTGATCATATGGATGATTTCGAGTTGATTTTTACCATGCTGGGAGAGCGTTCAACCACAGAGATTCATCGCAATGAAAATTCTCAAGGGACGAAGAAACTTAAAGTAGATTCTCGTGCTGGGGGTAAAATAGCCGGCAATGCACGCAAAGCTTTAGAAAAAAAATTAAAACGTCCTATTGTTTCCAGTGAAAATTATTTATCCGCTCCACAGAGTGCTAAAAAAATTGGCGCGAACCCCAAGCAATCAAAAAAGTCCAGGAAGGTTCGCGGATCATGAAAAATAGTCCGTGCATTTTACGGGACGTAGTTCGGTGATACGGTAATAAAAATTCTCCTGAGGACATGTCTGGTTTTTAAAAAGGCATGTCCTTTTTTTATTTATATCTGTAGCAGCGGTGCATCCCCAGTTGACGATGAGTTGTCCGAAAGAAAACAACTGAAAAATAAATGAAATAGTTTGCAAGGAAATGTGAGAAATCCTGTCTATAGGGGTAGGGAACAGGCATGCCTGATCCTTACAATTGCACAAAGGAGGAAAAAGGTGAAAGAAAAAAATATTGAGAAAAAATATCATGATACATTTGAGAAATTCAAGCAATATAGTCAAGAAAATATTGGATTTTGGTATGCGCGCGATTTGCAAATAATTCTTGAATATAGTAGTTGGGATAAATTTAAGCGTGTTATTCAAAAAGCTATAGTTGTTTGCGAAACAGCAGGACAGCTAAGTAATGACCATTTTTCCCAAGTGGGAAAAATGGTCGGGCTTGGCTCCTAGTACGGGACGTAGTTCGGTAATACGGTAATAAAAATTTTTCAGAGGACATGTCTGGTTTTTAAAAAAGGCATGTCCTTTTTTTATTTGTATCTGTAGCAGATGTGTATCTCCGGTTGGCAATGAGTTGTCCAAAAGAAAATAACTGAAATAATTTGCAAGGAAATATGAAAAATTCTGTCTAACTGTGCAGTAGGGAACGATCATCCGGTATTCGCCAGGCAAGCTGACCGTTCCCTACAATAGCGCAAGGAGGGATAAAAAAGATGTCAACAGGTATTGCGGTTAGAGGGAAGGAAATTAGGAAGACGCTCTATAAGAACGAGCGGTGGTTTTCGGTGATGGATGTTGCAGGGAGTTTGGTCTATGGGGAGTAGAAAAATAATTCGTATTAACAAATTTGGGCAACAGCCTGTTGCCAAGAAGAATCAGACGGATTTATTCAATGAGATTCGCAACTTGATTACGGAAGCCAAACAGTCGGTTGTAGTTACTGTTAATGCTGCTCAAACAATGCTTTATTGGCATATTGGTAAACGTATCAACCGTGAAGTGTTAAAGGGTAAACGCGCGGAATACGGTAAACAAATTTTGAACTCATTGTCCTCAAAATTGAGTGTTGAGTTTGGCAAAGGTTTTTCTGAAAAAAGTCTGAGAAGAATGCTTCAATTTTCAGAGGCTTTCCCCAAAAAGCAGATTGTCGCATCACTGCTGCGACAATTGAGCTGGACTCATTTCACCTTGCTTATTCCAATAAAAAATGAGCTTCAAAGGAACTTTTATACCCAGATGTGCAGAGTTGAAGGCTGGACCATACGCGTCTTACGCCAAAAGGTTGATTCTATGTTGTTTGAGCGGACTGTTATTTCCAAAAAATCGGATAAGCTTATTAGGCAGGAACTCTCCTCATTGGCGAAAGAAAATAAAGTTACTCCGGCATTGGTAATGAAAGATCCTTATCTGCTGGATTTTCTCGATTTGAAGGAAACATTTAGTGAAAAAGATCTGGAGCAGATTATTCTAAACGAATTAAAGCAGTTTATTCTTGAACTTGGTTCAGGTTTTGCATTTGTAGAACGACAAAAACGAATGATTATTGATAAGGAAGATCATTATCTGGATTTATTATTTTATCATCGGCGGTTGAAACGGTTGATTGCGATTGAACTTAAGCTTGGTAAATTTAAGGCGGCTTATAAAGGTCAGATGGAACTGTATCTGCGTTGGTTAGCTAGACATGAAACCACGAAAGATGAAAAACCGCCACTTGGTATCATTCTTTGTGCCGAAGGAAAACAGGAATCTATCGAACTCCTGGAATTGGGCAAGTCCGGTATTCATGTTGCGGAGTACCTAACCGAATTGCCACCTCGGAAACTTCTTGAACAAAAATTACATAGTGCTATTGAACAGGCCAAATCAAGGCCAAATCAAGGACAAATGCATTAGCAGATGATGAGGGGTAGATGAAGCCGTTACAAAGTGTACGGTTTTAATCGGTGGGCGATAACCAGAGGGTGGGGACAAATTGTCACCATCCTTTTATTGTGATGTATATTCATCAAGAGAGGAACGATTTGTATCTAAAATATTCTGCAAGAAAACAGCTGTGTTTCGGTCTCACTGTGCAGTAGGGAACGATCACCCGGCCCGGCATTCGCCAGGCAAGCTGACCATTCCCTACAATAGCGCAAGGAGGAATTAGAATAAATGACAGCGCGATATAGTGAACTACTTGGACAGATCAAACAGCGAATTAAACAAGGACAGACGCGTGCTGTATTTTCTGCAAATGCAGAAATGATCACCATGTATTGGGATATTGGTCATATGCTGAATGAACGCCAGAAAATTAAGGGCTGGGGAGCAGGCGTTATTCCCCGCCTGGCACGAGATATTCGGAATGAATTGCCGGAAATCAAAGGGTTTTCTGAGAGGAATATCGGATATATGATTAGATTTGCCCGGGAGTATGGATCGGCGCCAATTTTGCAACAACCTGTTGCAAAATTACGGTTGGGGAAAATTATGGATACGATAAAAGTGCCACAGCTTGTGGCACAAATACCCTGGGGGCATAACGTCCTGCTTATGGAAAAAGTGAAAGATATTGAAAATAGATTTTGGTACATACAGCAAAGTATTGTGTGGGGTTGGAGGGAAATTAATGAGCGTGTTTTTTAAAGAAATCAGAAGTATTGTTGAAAACGCCCGCCGAAAAGTTTATACAGCAGTGAATTTTCCATGGTAGAAGCGTACTGGCAAATAGGCCGACGTATAGTCAAAGAAGAACAAAAGGGTAGTACCCGGGCAGCATATGGGAAGAAAGTGATTAGCAGATTGTCTAAAGAATTTGTTTCCTAATGAGAAAAAATTCTACGCACTGCGTAGAGAATTGACCTGGACCCACTATCGAATGATTATGCGGGTGGGAAATTCCAGAGCAAGGGACTATTATATCCGGGAAGCAACGGAATGCAACTGGAGTACCCGGCAGCTCGAGGACTATAAATCATGGAGCATGATGTGCATGATCCTGTGATATTGCTACCCCAAAGAGAGTAGGGAAAATTGAAATTGTAGAATTTAATCTATAATTTAGCTAATAATAGTTATCCCGTAGAGGATAACTAAGCTGTGTAGACAAACCTTCTTACTGGTCATGATATTGGAAAATTGGTAGAAATTCACAAAGTGTCCCACACTAAATTCATACAAAAATTTAATTGAAATTAAAAGAGTTATGTGCCATGCGTAGAGTGTGCCTCCAGAAATGCATGAAAATAGGTTGAGAGGTGCTATTGGGTGATCAAATATATGTTTTAACAAAGCTGTACCAGCGTAGGGAACAGGCATGCCTGTTCCCTACAATATCTAATCATCCCACAGCCAAGGTTGCTAACTGGTCTTTGACTGCTGTCAGGAAAGCCGGATCGGGATTGTGTTGAGCCAGACTTTCCTGAATAACCGTTTTACAGGCATCCAGCGACTGGCTGCCTGTGGCCAGGGGAAGCATCTTTTTTAGGGCCTGGGTGCTGGGGAAAATCATAAATGCCAGCTGGTACGCCATCATGGCCAGGGATTGCCGCTGGGTCTGGTGCAAGGCATTGCCGATGTTCAAAAACAGGGCGGCCAGGTCTTCCAGTCCTTGCAGCACCAGATCGCTCTCTAAGCCGAGTTCACGCAATAAGGTCTCGCATTCTTTGACCAGCTTGTCCAAATTATTTTGTTGAAAGTAAATTTCACACAGCCCCAGTTTGGTATCCAGCATGTCCGGGTCCATGAGTTTGGCCCGGTTAAAACAACTGATGGCTTGTAAATAGTCTTTTTTCAAAAGCGAGAGATGACCCAGATTGGTGAGCGCTTCGACCCGGTCAGGGTTGATATCCAAGGCAGTCCTGAATGCCTGTTCCGCATCTTCAAAGCGGTTGGCTTTGCGCAGTGCCAATCCCAGGTTGGAATAGTTGGCATCGGTCCGGCCGTCTTTTTCATCGATGGCTTGCTGGAAATAATCCGCAGCCAGGGGATACGCGTTTTGATTGAGCTGGAGCAGGCCCAGCTCCTGTAAAATACGGTAGCGGTAGGTTGGAGATGCCAATGCCGCTTCAAACGATAAGCGTGCCTGTTCAATTTTACCGGTTTTTTGATAAGCCTGTCCCAGCAGGAAGCCACGCTGAAAGTTGATGACATCTAAGTTAAGCGGCATGAAGCCTGCGGAAAAGGTTGTGTCCTGACATTGCTTGAGTTCGGTGATCGCAGCTGCATATTTTTCTGCCTCAAAATAGGCAGTGCCGAGGTAATAGTGAATGAGTCCATTGTCCGGATAATCCGGTAAAAGTGACTGATAGACCTGCTGGGCGGAATCATCCAATCCAATATCCGAGCAATAGCGTCCCATCAGCAGGGAGGTTTCCAGGAAAAATTGTGGGTGCTGCTGCTTGACCACCGGGTTATCCACCACTTGCTGCATGGCGGTGATCGCCTCTTCGTACCGCTCCAGGTTTGCCAATGTGCGGCCCAACTGGAAGCGCATAACAAAATCTTCAGGTTTTTTTTCCAAAACGCGCTCAATGATTGCCAGATTGCGTTTGGATTTTCGGATCAGGTCTGTTTGCTGTTCATTGCCGATATGCCGGATGGTGATGGGACGCTGCTCGCAGATGATGCCGGATTTTTTTAGATTGTTGGATATTTGTTCGTGGATCTGCCACTCAAATCGTGCCGTGGGAATATTGGGGAAAAGCCGGAGCTGATAAAAAGTAAGATCACCGCTCATCCGGGCAGCCTCACTATGGACAACCAGATAGTAGGCATGGTCCTGTCGTTGCGGAAGTGAGGTTTTGAGCTGTTTGAGTTTTTGTATCTCAGCCGGATTGACGCGGTCATCCGCATCCAACCAGAGAATATATCTGCCGCGCGCATGCCGGATAGATTCATTGCGTGCGGCACTAAAGTCATCGCACCAGGTAAAATCGAAAACCCTGGCACCCGCGTTTTTTGCGATAGTACGGGTATCATCTGTGGACCCGGTATCAACCACAATGATTTCATCCACAGCATCCTGCACAGATTGCAGACAGCCGGCAAGATTTTGGGATTCGTTTTTTACAATCATACATAAGGAGAGCAATGGTGTTGCGTCACCATTTGTGGCGGCCAGGCGGCGGTGCTGTTTTTTTGTGCGCTGCTTACTTCTGCTTTTCATGATGAATCCTCCTTAGACCAAGGGACAAAAATGTTCCTGCTTTAATCCGTTTTTGATGGTTTTTTTCATACTGTAAGTATAGCCGTAAGGCAGATCGGACGGTATCCGCCACTTCCGTTTGAAAATTTCCCAGTTTTGACGCAAACTGGCTTGGTAATCAATTTTGGTATCAACAAAAGTCCGGCTTCCAAAATGATGAACATAACAATCTTCAGCAATCCAGGATGAGAAACCCGCAATGGCGGCACGAAGCGTAAAGTCATCATCCTCAAAATTACCCAATCCAAAACGGTGATCCAATCCACCAATGGTGTCAATGACATCACGCTTCATGAGCATGCAAAATCCCACCAAACGCCAATAGGGATGCGCTTGACCGGTATGCTCTGCACCATAGGAGGTAGAAAAAGCATCCAATCCTTCCAGTGAATCAAGATGATACTCCGGCTTTGGGACATGCTGCGGGGCGGAAGCATAATTGGTCATGGGGCCGACGATCCCGATGTTGGGATCATGTTTGAGGGTACGCCGAAGTTTTTCCAGCCAATCCGGCGTCACCACAATGTCATTATTCATCAGCAAGAGCAGCGGTCCTTTGGCCTGGGAAATACCCTGGTTGTTGCCTTTGGCGAAACCGGCATTTTCCGTATTTTTAATAATATGAATACGTTGACAAGTGTCCGGTGCCTGGAGTTTACCAAGATAGTCCAAAGTCTTATCTGTTGAGCAATTATCTACGAAAAGTAATTCATAAGGTGATCTGGTATGGCGAAAGATACTCTCAATACATTTTTGTGTATAGGTTAATTGGTTGTGGGTCAGGATGATGATACTCACCAGTTCGGCATGCACGTTATTGTGTGCCGACATATCCGGGAGTTGAGATGCCATCTGTGCTGCAATCGTGCGATAGCTGTAATGGGTCTCTAAAAAATCCCGCCCCTGGTGAGCGAGTTTGGTCCAGAGGGTTTCATCGGTGTACAGCCGGACCACAGCATCGGCAAATGTTTGGGCGGTATCAGCCTGCATAACGTTTTGTTCATGCGTCAGGCCGATGCCTTCACAACCAATGGCGGTCGTTACCACCGGCAGACCGCGGCTCAAGGCTTCACACACTTTACCTTTCATACCGGCACCGAAGCGCAGCGGCGCCACCGAGACCCGGGCTGCATCCAGATAAGGCGCGGTTTCCAGGACGTACCCGGTGACTTTGATACCCGGTCCGGCAAGTTGCCGGATGTTTTCGGGCGGGTTGGCACCTACAATTGTCATCGAAATATCGGGAATGGTTTTTTTTATTTTAGGCAGTACATCGCGGCAGAAAAAATGCATGGCATCAGCATTGGGCGGATGATTGAAGTTGGCCACAAACACAAGTCCCTGACGCTGCATGAATTCCGGAAAATCAGGCAGGGTCTCATGAATCAACGGAATGATGAGGGTCTCTTTGCCGGGTAAATGGTTATGAACAATCGTGGCATCTGCCGGAGTGACCATGATCAAAGTATCCGCTTTTGCATAAATGGCAAGTTCGCGATTTTGGGTTTCCTTGGCTTTTTTACGCAATGCAGTATCTTGAAGTATTTCCGCCTGACGGGTTTCACGGAGAAAATGGACATCCACCGTATCGATTAGTATTTGGGTATTTGGTGAATATTGGCGGATTTCCGGCAGGTATTGTTCGGCAATCTCATAAAAAGAGAGCCAGGCAATCGCAAAAAATGTTTCGCGTAAAATCGTTTCCAGGGAAATACGCGCGGCTGTCACCGGGTGCCCCAGGGATGCCATTTTGTCAGGATCAGTTGCAAAAACAGTAATGCCCATTGCTTCCAATTCGCGCTTATAGCTCTCCTGGCGGATACCATTGCGTGCAATATAGGTGATTGGGTAATGCTGTTCCCGCATGATTTTGAGAATATTAAACAAGCGCATGGCCCCGGCGGAGCGGTCATACGCCGGCAGCAGCGGATCAATGACGAGAATATGCGGGTGATCCGTGGTGTTGGCAGTCTTCGCGGGACTGTTTATTGTCTTAAGACCTCTTTTTTGGCGGTCAGCGGAGGCAGGGATTTTTCCGGAAAGATTGGGATTGGTTTCATGCCGGCTTAGCACGGATTGCCATTTTTCTAAAAAAGCATCGCGGTTTTTTACCTGATAAGATTTAAGTCCGCTTTTAAGATCTGTGCCGGCGGTAATCCCTTCATAGTGGAGTACGACGGCCTGGGGACAATAAACCACCTTATAACCGAGCGCACGGATGCCGAAACACAGGTCCACGTCTTCGTAATAAGCAGGTACGTAGCGTGTATCAAAACCATTGAGTTGGGTAAAAAGGTCTTGCCGCACCAGCAGACAAGCTCCGCTGCAGTAATCCACCTCAATGGTCTGATTGTAAATTTCTTTTTGAGGATCGTCATGGCGCCCGAAATTCCAGCCGTGTCCATCTGAGAAAATAATTCCGCCGGCCTCCTGGAGCCGTCCATTGGGATAAACCAGTTTGCCGCCCGCCGCGCCGATAGTGGCATCGCCTTCCATCAGCAGCAGCATCTCTTCCAACCATCCGGCTTGGGGCTCAGTGTCATTGTTGAGGAAGAGCAGGTACTTGCTTTGTGATTTTTCAGCGCCTTGATTGCAGGCAATCACAAAGCCCAGGTTCTCCCGGTTGGTGACAAGGGTGACATCACCTGCCAATTGTTTGAGCAATTCAGGTGTACGATCTGTAGAAGCATTGTCCACGATGATACCGTTGTACAATTCCGGCGGTGTGGTTTGGCTGAGGCATTCAATACACTGCCGGGTATAGTCAACCTGGTTAAAGACCGGAATTACAATGCTCACTGCATTTTGCGGCAGGGCTTGCAACCGTGTTTGGTTTTCTAAGCGGTAGATCACCGCATCGCGGGTCCTTAGGTGCGCAGCCAGTTGTTTGATGGTCTGTTCTTTTTCATAGACCGATTGTCCAAGTTGGTTGAGCTGCTGTTGGTGGCTGGCAGACCACTGGTCTGAGATGTCAAGCAGCGCGGAGGTGTTGGTTGGCAAGTTGATCTCCTGATCGGAACACAACGCGATATCGTAGACCTCATGCAGCGGCGCTTGGGTCGGCACAAAGGCCGCTTGCGTGAAATCGAGGCGGAATTCCTGATAGGCTGCTACCGGGTGTTCAAGGTCCCATAGATAGGAAACCGGCGCGACGCGCTGTCCCAAAAGGCGGATATGTGAAAAACCGGTATGCAAAAATGTTTTAAACTCATCCGGATAAAATTCGCGAAGATGGTATTCGTTTTTGTAAAGAGGATCATCGCTGTAGACTTTTTTATTGGGTGTTGAAACGAGGAAAAGCCCCCCGGGTTTGAGCAGGCGTTTTACTTCTTTCAAAAATGCGTGTTGTACTTCCCCGGAAACATGCTCAATGGTTTCAAAAGAAATCACGACATCAAAGGTATGGTCGGTTTTCAGTGGAATTGCCGCAACACTTCCGGTTTTAAATTCCAGATTTTTTTGGGGATACTTTTCCTGTGCATAGGCAATCGCCTCATGACTGATATCAATGCCAATAACCGAGTGGGCGTACTGGGACAGCAGGAAACTTCCGTACCCTTCACCGCAGGCACAATCGAGTACTTTTTTTCCCGCAATAAATTGGGTGGAAAATAAATACCGGTGCCAGTGTTCATAGCATATTTGCGGCGAGGTATGGGAAGTCACAAAACGTTCGCCGGTGAAATCAAGATCAGGCATTTTTGGCCTCCGGGGCGCGTTGGGGTTTGGTGCCGACAATTGCGATGGATTCAGGTCCGGTCAGGGTGAAGAGGGTTGTCTGGTGCCAGCCGGCGGCGAGCATGTCGAGAAAAAAATCTGCGCCATATTCACTCCAAACAATTAAATCATTGGTATCATCCGAACAGTTGCCATGGTAACTGGCAGGCATATCAAAACGCCGCCGGGTCAACCGCGAGGGCAGGACCGGAACAGTCATCACCATGCACCCGCCCGGTTTGACAATGCGCCGGCACTCGCGTAATCCCTGCACCGGGTCCATAAGGTGCTCTAAGGTATCGGAGTGAATCACCAGATCAAAGGAATTATCCGGATAGGGCATCTGCTGCATATCCGTTTCCGGATAAGCGGCAAAAACAGCATGGGGAAAGCGGCTGAGAAAAGGATGCAGACTGCCGGCTTCATTGATTTCCAGCAGTTGAATTGCAGCTGCCGCAGGATGCGTGGGGAGTGCTTCCAGCGTACCGTGCCAATCAAAATATTCATTAATCACTGCGGCCAAGGTCATGGAACGAAGATTGGTATGACAACGAGTGCAGTGAAACCCCTGTTGGCGGTTGATAAAAGTTTCCTCGTCAGGATTCAATTCCCATGTGGATACCAGTTCCGGCCAGAGGATTTTGGTTTCGGAAAAATCCCGGTGACCGCAGACCGGACACTGTGGCGGATCACTATAATGATAAAGCGATGGTGTCAATGTCGCTGCATTGCATACTGACGGCACAAGCACAATCCCCCCCTGGCAATAAGCCGAAGATCATTTAGTGGCTTTCGTAGAGTATCGTGACTATGCCGGAAAAACTGTAATGAAATGTTTTTCATATTTTGGCACGGAGGAGAGACGTGTGAATTTTTATCGGATAGGGGCGCGTAGGGACGGTGTATAAGGGAGTCTAATCGTATAAGTATTTCCGGTTAAGCGTTGTTTTGTTCCTGCAAAAACGAAAACACGCATAATCCCCCTAAATGCTGCTTGGCAAATATTTTTGCTTAATCTTTTATCGTGCCAGCGCGAACACAATGGGCGTAAGCCCATTGATGAAGCGAGTTAATACCGCCGAAGGCGAACATCTCAGGACAAAAATACCACAGGTGTAAGCCTGTGGATTTTTATAGCGTGTCTTGCAGGAACAAAATAACGCTTAACCGGAAAACAGTATGGTCCGGGAATTTTTTTTACATCAATACTGTATTAGTTCACAAAGTAGTCTGTTGCCAAGCCGGTTAGAATGCTTGTTTTTAAAGAAAATCGGCACTGTCAACGCACAACCAAGCAAGCTTCGACGATATGGCCTACTATGACGATGCCCCTTCGTATTGATGCGTTTTTTTTCTTTAAAAATAAGCATTCTAACCGGCTTTATCACGTATTGTATCACTCAATTTGGAAATGTATGTTTTTGCATGAACGAAATAAATACTGAAAAACTCACCCATGGAAACAATTCCATACTTTTGCGGTGCTTCCTATGGAGTCGGTACCCCACTATGGAATTTTCGTGACACCGGCCGAGCGTGTTGAAAACAGGAATAGGTGGGAAAATAAAGCAAAAAAAAATATCCCTTACCAAAGGGAAAGTTGGCCTGCTATTTGCAATTAGTGGGGACAGCTTGATTGTTATGGCTGGAGGTGTGGAAAATGCAGTTTCTGAAATTGAAAACATTGTCTTGGAATCCCAGCTGGTATCAGAAGTATTCCTACACACCTCAGGATGTCTGGAAAAAAGAGACATCTTTCACAGCCGGCAGTGATCCCAGAAAAATATTGAAAACCGGCAAAAGGAAGCGCGAGGCACGTTGGGGATCTGTTTTTCCCTGGTGGTTGGTAAAAGAAATCAGATGAATTAGGGTATATGGTAAAGGAGCCAAGGGCATGATATCAGGTATTTATCAGTCAGCAGCTGGAATGGACTCATTGATACACATACAGGAAGTGATTGCCAATAATTTGGCGAATATCAATACCAATGGATTTAAAAAAGAAATGCTGGAAGTTTTGCAGGTAAACGGCACCCAGCTTCAGGTCCAGGGAACACTCAATACAAGTCCCGGTGCGCCCAAAATAACCGACAGCCCGTATCACATGACATTGGGGAGTGAGGGTTATTTCACAGTGGATACCGGCGCAGGAATTGCCTATACCCGCAACGGCGATTTTAGTATTAACCGGGAGGGCCAACTGGTTACGGCCGAGGGTCATTTGGTGCAAGGTAAAAACGGTCCCATCATTATTGAAAGTGCGGATTTTACAGTAACGGAGACAGGTGATGTTGTCAGCAAAGGTCAAATAATTGATGCGCTTTTGATTAGCTGCGGCACCGGGCCGATGCAGCGTTTGGGGAATAGCCTGATGGTTTATCACGATACGACCTCAGTGGTTGCCATGGAGGCGGAAAATGTTCAGGTTATGCAAGGTGTGCTTGAGGGCTCCAACGTCAATGTGGTGGAGTGTATGACAGATCTCATATTGGTGACACGGTTATTTGAGGCGAATCAAAAGGCTTTAGAGAGCCAGGATGGCGCGCTTCAGCAGTTGATTTCACAGGTCGGAAGAGCGAAGTAAATCAGGGAAAGGGGACACGCGAATGTTAGGAGCATTGATGATTTCTGCAAGTGGTATGTCTGCCCAGCAGTTGGCTATGGATACCATTTCCAATAATTTGGCCAATGTTAATACAACCGGATTTAAAGCTTCGCAGGCAAAGTTTGCCGATGTATTTTACCAGCAGGTTCACCGGATTGACGGGGCACAAGGGAGTGAATCAGCCGGACCTTCTCAGGGATTGGGTGTTAAACATTCTCAAATCCAGAGGGTTTTTACACAGGGGACGGTTGAGGCCACCGGCAATCCTCTGGATCTTGCTGTTCAGGGTGAGGGGTTTTTTCAGGTTATCCGTCCGGATAATTCCATTGGATATACCCGGGATGGATCCTTTTCCGTGAATTCCCAGGGAATCCTTTGTACTGCGCAGGGATATCCCCTGAGTCCGCAGATCGAGATTCCCAGTGATACCACAGAAGTACAGATTGGTGCTGATGGGACGGTCGCCATCAAGCGTGTGGGTGATATGATGCCCAGAGAAATTGCTCAGCTTGAGTTGGCCCAGTTTATCAACCCCGGAGGGCTTGAGAGTTTGGGAAATAATGTCTACGCCATGACATCGGCTTCGGGAGACGCCATGGCCGGGACGCCGGGAGATGATGGTTTGGGAAGTATTGCGCAGGGGAATCTTGAGCGCTCAAATGTCAACCTGGTCCAGGAAATGGTTAATATGATTATTACCCAGAGGGCCTATGAAGTGAATACCAAATCAATCCAGGCAGCAGACGAAATGCTGAAGATGGCAAATAATATTAAACGAGGATAAATAAGATGAGAGGGATCAAAATACTATTAATTTTAATTATTCTTAGTAGTATATCCAGCACTGTTTTTTCAGAAAGCAGGCTCGTCGAGCAATGCGTTGAAGCATGGTTATCTGAAAATTTTTCAGTTCAAAATGGTCGCTGGTCTGTCACTCTGCTTAGTTCCAATAAACCGCTCAAGATGTCAAAAGTGACGTTCTGCAAAGTTGTCGCATTGGTGGGACTGAAAAAGCCTAAGAAAATAATGGTATTCAAGGTCGTTCCAAAGATGGGAAACACCTTGGTATACCGGAAAATAACGGTTCGTGTATTTAAGTATGTAAAAGTCCCGATTACAAACAAAGTTATCCGAAATAGAGTAACTATAGACGGAAAAGACTGGAGATTTGAAGAAAGGGATGCAGATCTTCTGAGCAAGGATGTAATAAAGAATTCAGAGGAATTGCGTAATAAGCGGAGCAAAAAAATATTGAGTATTAATGAAGTTTTAACCAGGCATGCGATTGAGAAAATTCCTGATATTACTCAGGGCAAAGAGATCACGTTGCGAGTGGTTGGGTATGGCATTATTTTGAGCACTGATGCGGTCAGTATGGAGGAGGGTAATATTTCGGAGTGGATTAAGCTCAAACAACAGTATAACGGTCAAGTTGTCAAAGCCAGGATTATCGGGCCAAGTGAGGCTCAAATCCATTTGGCAAGGAGGTAGTAATCAATGTCAGTTGGAAATAAGCTATGGATGGTTCTGATCGCCGGTCTTTTTACCGGATTGTTTGTCACCACAGTGGGGCATGCGGAATCGCTTAGCGGGACCGGCGCCGGTATTTTTTCCAGTGAGAAGAGCTTTCAACCGGGTGACATTGTCACGGTCATTGTTTCCGAGAATGCCAAGGCGGAGCAAAGTGCCTCCACCAAGCTGAGCAAGGAAACCGGCATGGGTTATTCTGCCGGAGGCTTGTTAGGCACACTTATTCCCTCAGCTGCTCTGGGTGTGACCTCGGACCAGGATGGGCGAGGAGACCTCGCACGCAAAGGAAAAATGGAAGCCAAGGTGGGTGCGGTGGTGGAAGAGGTATTGACCAGCGGGAATCTTCGTATCCAGGGTAAGCAGGAAATCAAGTTTGACAGCGGAACTCAGGTGATTCAGGTGGCCGGGATTATCCGGCCGCGGGATGTCTCGGCAACCAATGAGGTCTACTCATTTAAAATGGCAAATGCACAGATACTTTATAGCGGCAAGGGTGCCTTGCACGAAAAGGCACGCACCGGTTACTTAAGCCGATTATTGGATCTACTTTGGATTTTTTAGGAGGCAGGTATGCAGCACCCGCAAGATGAATGGCTCAGACGTTTATGGTTCTTACAGTTGCCGTTGTTGCTCTGGTTGGTATTCAAATCAGGCGTACTGCCGGCGCAGGCCGTGCCGGTAACTTTGGGCGATATCGCACATATACAAGGGTTGCGCGAGAATCATATTATTGGGTATGGATTGGTGGTGGGTTTGCAAGGGACGGGCGACAGTCGTCAATCGCTGTTGACCGCGAAATCCATGGCCAATATGCTGGAAAAATTTGGGCTCAATTTATCCAGCCGCGATTTTCATGTACGCAATTGTGCCGCCGTGATGGTGACTGCCAGTATGCAGCCGTTTGCCCGCGAAGGCGACAAGATGGATATTAATGTTGCCTCGATAGGAGATGCCAAAAGTCTACAAGGCGGAACACTTTTACTAACACCGCTATCGGCTGGAAATCAGAAAATCTATGCCCAGGCCCAAGGACCTATTTCCGTGGGCGGTTATTATGTGGCATCACGCAAACAATCCATTCGGAAAAATATCACAACAGCCGGGGTGGTTCCCAATGGGGCGATTATTGAGAAAAAAGTTAATGCTGAATTTTTGAAAGAAAACCGGCTTGATTTTGTTTTAGAAAGAACGGATTTTATTTTAGCAGATCAAATTGTCAGAAAATTGGTCGGGAAATTTGGACTCGGGGTTGCCCGCACCCGTAATGGGACGGATATCGAGATTGTTATTCCGCAAAGTCATCAACCCAATCCGGTTGCTTTTATTGCTGAGGCACTGGCCATACCCCTCGAACATACCGAGCAAGCCAGGATTGTGATTGATGAGCGGACCGGAACAATTGTTGTGGGTGGCGAGATCCGGATTGCCAAGGTGGCGGTCTCGCATGGCGGGCTGCATATTGCCATTGCCGGGGATACTAAAATTTCCCAGCCGGCACCCTTCTCGCTTGGGCAGACGGTTGTGGCGGAGGATTTGTCAATACGTGTTGATGAGGCTGAGGGAGAAATGGTCATTATGCCGGAAGGCACAACGATTGAAGAGTTGGTCAGAGCGCTAAATGCCCTGGGAACATTACCCCGGGATATTATTGTGATCGTTGAAAATTTAAAGGCAATTGGTGCATTGCATGCACAAGTGATCGCACGTTAGGCGTATGAGTGACTAAATATTCATACGCTTAGTGGTTCCAGTCCCCGGGGGGGGACTTGTGCAGGGGCAGGTAGTTTCTGCCCCTGCCAAAGCAAAAGGAGACAGGGATATGGATTTTTCAATGCAAGTTCATAATATTCCTTTAAAAATGGATCATTTAGATAGTTATGCCAATAGGAATGTCGATAAAACACAAAGCGCGAAGGAAGCATTTCAGAGCTTTGAAGCACTTTTCATTTCCACCATATTATCTGAAATGTCCAGTGCAACCAAAACAGGATTATCCGGTAAAAAGAAGAGTATGGAAGAGGAGTGGGCCTGGACGATGATGATTCAGACAATTTCTCAGGAAATGGCGGCAGGCGAAGGACTGGGATTGGGAAAATTACTCTTGGAGAATGAGAGCCAGGTCAAGCCGGTTCGGTGATAGGAAAGATAAAATCAAGTGCTGTATGATTTCGAAATTTAAGTTTCCTCTTAGATGGCACGAATGTAATTATGAGACTGAAGCAGCGCGAAAGGAGGCGGACCAACATGAGTATTGACGGTATCCCTCAAGGAAACAATCCGATTCCAAAAATGGAAAAGATGGACATTCAGGCGGCACCGCCAAAAAAAGTGAAAGTAACGCCACACACAAGCGGTAAGTCAGGGCCAATTCACGCCAGGCCGCCCGCCCTACCGCATACCGGGTCAACAGGTGCAAAGTCGGCGCAGCCGATTGTCAATACGGAAGCAGCATCCCAAGCAGCAGCCCAATCGCTGGTAGAGCTCCAGACAGCGACGGACAAGCTGCGCCAATCAAACCATGCCTTTCATACCCGTAGTCAAATTTCGGAATTGGGGCGTTCGATTGTTGAAACCAAGGATTCGCTCCATCAAGCAGCGCAGGAGCGCATGGAAGCGATTGTTCAAGCGAGCGGTGAGAGCTCATTTTTCAACAGCATGGGTATTATGGAAAAAGCACAGCATATCAACCGGTTGAAAGATGATATCAAGAATATGGAGATTGAACGCGGCGCATTGGTTGGCGATTTACGCGAGAAGGTGATGTCCAATCAGTATGATCCCGGCGGTATGGATATTTTGCAGGGGATGCTGGAAGAATATTTGTAGAGGCTTGCAGGGCAGTGTGAAACAGTTGCCCGCCCGGGGTTGGAAATAAAAAATCCGGGAACCACGATGGTTTGAACAGGAGAAGGCCATGGAACTGGTATGGAGACAACTTTTGAATATCATTGACCGTCTCTCGCAGCAATGCGATAGAGTCACCCAGGTATCGCTGCGCATGCGGGAAGCGATTATTGCCAATCGTGTGACCGAGGTGGGTGAAATCGTGATTGAACAGGAACAAGAGATGCAGGCCTTTCAGGATTTGGAAAAGGAGCGGGAAGCGCTTTTGCAAAGTTTGCAAATCGAGTTTAATCTGGATGAAAAAGAAATATCTTCTGAGCGTTTGTTGGCGTTTGTGCCGCCGCAATGGAGCAATGATTATCGTGAAAAAATTAATACCCTGCGCATTAAAATGGAGACTGTGAAGCAAGAACAAAATGGCAACCGCAAGCTTTTACAGCGGTCGCAGCATTTTATGGATTGGCTGGTGAAATATTTGGTGACTCCGGAAGGGTCGGCGCCGATCTATGATGCCGGCGGGGAACAAGATCAGAAAAGCTATTATCATATTATTAACCAGAACATGTAACGGGAGTATGCGATGATATCAACTTTTTTTGGAATTGAATTGGGTAAGCGGGCACTCCTGGTGCAGCAGATGGCGCTCAGCACGGTCTCGCACAATATTGCCAATGCAGCCACCCCGGGATACTCGCGCCAATTGAGCAGCCTCACTGCGTCGATGCCGCTCAATCTTTCGGCCTCAAACCGAACCCTGATTCCCAGCCAGCTGGGAACCGGTGTGGACATCAGCACCATTACCCGGGTCCGGGACATGCTGTTGGAGAGACAAATATTAGAAGAAAAATCCGATGGCAGCAGTTATGACACCAAGATTGATTATATGGCCATGGTGGAGACGGTTTTACAAGAGCCGTCAGACAATGCGCTAAGCACATCCATGGATGCCTTTTGGGCAGCCTGGCAGGAGCTCTCGGTGTATCCGGAGGATGTTGCGGTCAGAAATACATTGTTGGCCAAGGCTGAGCAGATGCTGTATACACTTCAGTCCAATGACAATGATTTGGCCCAACTTCAGAATCAGGCGGACAATGAGTACCGTACCGCCGTTCAAAATATCAATACCCTGGCAGGGCGGATACGCGACCTCAATGTCCAGATCAACCAAACAGTGGGTGTGGAAAGTCAGCCGAATGATCTCAAAGATCAACGGGATGTACTTTTGCGGGAATTGTCGGAACTGGTTAATTTTGAGGGGCATGAGATGAGCAATGGTCTTTATGCCATCAGTATCAACGGCCATATGCTGGTCCAGGATAATACATTCAATCCCATCCAGGTGGTGAACGATCCTTTAAATAATAATTATGCCCAGGCCATTTGGTCGGATGACGGGACCGCGGTTGCGATTGATGATGGGAAATTACAAGGTCTGATGGATATGCGCGATGTTTATCTGCCGGTCTACCGGACCGCGCTGGATGATATTGCCCAGGGTTTTATTAATACCGTCAATCCGATACACGTAGCCGGATTTGCGCTCAATGCAGCCGCGCCGTCCGGCCAGGATTTTTTTACCGGGACAACTATTCAGGATATTGCAGTCAACCCGATACTAACCGCAGATCCAACCCAGATTGCGGCAGCAACCAATCCGAGTGCGCCGGGGGATGGATCGAACGCCCTGCTCATTGCCCAAGCCCAGTATTCCCTGACCATGGCCGGCGGGACCCAGAGTTTGGGTGAATTTTATCAGCAGTTTGTCGCGCAAGTGGGATTGGACAGTCAGGATACTCAAATGCGGCAACTCACCCAGGCAAGCCTGGTCGGCAGCCTGATTAATCAGCAGGAATCAAATGCCGGGGTGAACTTGGATGAAGAAATGACCAATATGATTCGATATCAAGATGCCTATCAGGCGGCAACCCGGGTGATCACCGCCATGGATGAAATGCTGGATGTGCTAATCAACCGGATGGGTCTGGTGGGAAGGTAAATAAATAGATTAATTTGTTTGTTGAGTAAGGCATCCGGAGTAGCTGTTTGTAAAGGAAAAAACGCAGCATCACGATAGCTGGGACATTGGTGAACACTATCGTCATAGCTTGCTTGGTAGTGCGTTGACAGTGCCGGTTTTCCTTTACAAACAGCTATTTCGGACGCCCTGGCCGACAGGGCATCTCAGTAAGTTAGATGGTAGTACTATTTTATGCGTAAGAGGTGGGGACATGCGGATTACAACAAATATGGTATCGAATCAGATTATTGAAAATCTTAATATTAATCTGGCCAACCTCGCCAAGATACAGGAACAAACGGCAACCGGAAAAAGAATTCTTAATCCTTCGGATGATCCGCTGGGAACGCAACGGGTCATCAGTATTAAAGAAGCAATTGACGGTATTAATCAGTATCAGCGCAATGCCGATTATGTGACTAATTGGGTCACAGCGTCTGAATCGGCACTCGGTGCGGTCAATGATTCCATTATGCGGGCCAATTCCCTGGCCGTGCGGGGGGCTCAGGATATCACGCTTAATCAGAGCGAGCTTGATGCGATTGCCGATGAAATTGACGGGTTGATTGATCAGGTGCTCAATGCCGCCAATACACGCCTGGAGGGCAAAAGTATTTTTAGCGGCTATCAAATAGACACGGATGCCTTTACCGCCACCCGGGTCGGGACAGAGGTTGTTTCCGTCGCCTATAGCGGGGATATAGGAGTCGATCAGGTGGAAATTGATACCGGATTGATTGTGAATAAAAATGTGCCGGGTGACCAGATTTTACAGCCGGCTGCCGGGGTGGATGTGTTTGATATATTGATCGCCCTGCGAAATGATCTGCGGGCCGGAAATACTGCCGGTGTGGAAAATGCAATCGCTATGACGGACCAGGCCCAGGAGCAGGTATTGAATCAGATCTCCTTTTTGGGAAATAAAACCAATCAATTGGAAATGGCGGATTCCAATATCAGTGAGAAAAAAATGGGATTGGAAGCGCTGAATTCCAAGTTGGAATATGTGGATATGCCTGAGGCAATTGTTCAGTTACAGACTGCTCAGAATGTTTATGACGCGGCACTGCAAAGCAGTTCGCGCATGTTGCAACAGCGCAGCTTGATGGATTTTCTCGGTTAAAGGCGCTTCGTGTTGCTCCCTGCCGATAGGCTGGGGACAAGAATTGTGATTTTTGTCATTGCACTGTGACAGCACCCTTGCAATGAAAGCATTACCTGCCGGGGCTTGTGTTCGCATGATGATATCGGCAGGATATTCAAGGAGGGACACGTGATTGTTACAACACGTTTTTTCGGTGAAGTTGAAGTGGCGGATGAAAAGCTCCTGGAGTTTCCCAAGGGAATTATTGGGTTTGAAGATACCAGGAAGTTTTGTTTGCTGGCCTTGGAAAAAGTCCGGCCGTATGAATGGCTGCAGTGTATTGATAAACCGGAGCTGGCTTTTTTGGTGGTCCCGATCCGGATGATCCGGGCCGACTATGAACTTAAGCTTTCCCGGGAAGAATCCCGGGAGCTCAAACTTGAAACGGAAAACGCTGAGGTTGTTTTGGGAATCGTGGTGATCCCCAATGATCCCCAAGCGGCCACAGTCAATTTGCTCGCACCCATTGTGATCAATGAAAAGGTCCGGTTGGGGAACCAAGTGGTCAATGATCGCAATGGATATAAAACGCGCCAGAGTATCAAGGAAGAAAATCAAGACAAAGCCAGGGAGGGCGAAAATCATGTTGGTGCTGACAAGAAAGAGGAACCAGTCGCTGGTCATCGGTAATGATATCGAGATCCAGATCCTGGAAGTAAGCGGCGAGCAGGTGCGCATCGGTATTAAAGCGCCGCCGTCCGTACGCATTTTGCGCAAGGAATTGTTTGATGAGATTCATCATCAGAACCTTGCGGCAGCGGTAAATCCGGCGATGCTTGACAATTTGAAAAAAATTAAAAAAACGGATTAAAACCGGCAGTGAAACAGTGCAAAAGGAAGTGCAAGCAACATCCGGAACTTAAATTATGTCTGCGATAACAAACCATTGCATGGGGAGGATGCGATCGCTGTCAGATATATTTGAGGATACGGCAAGGATGCCGAAATACACATCAAGGAGGATGTAAATCATGGGATTCGCAATCAATCACAATGTACCATCAGTCGCAGCGTTAGGTGCTTTGGACAAAACCACCAACAGCATCGGTAAATCACTTTCCAAACTTTCCACCGGTCTTCGGATTGTTAAATCAGGAGATGATGCCTCCGGATTGGTTATTAGCGAGCGCATGCGTGCTCAGATCAATGGTCTGAACACCGCCAAGCTTAATGCCCAGGAAGGGATCAACATGCTGGCCACGGCGGAAGGTGTGCTCAACGAAATTCACAGCATCATGCAGCGTTTGAATACTCTGGCGGTTCGGGCGGACAACGATGTTACCATAGCGGCCGGATCTTCAGAACTTCAGGCTTTGCAGGATGAAAACGACGCATTGGTCAGTGAAATTGATCGTATTGCAGGCTATGCCACTTTCAACGGTGTGACATTGTTGGACGGCTCGGTCTCGGGTAACCTACAAGTGGGTCCGGGAGCCGGCGGAGACAATGTCATTGGGGTTAATCTCGGTGTAGTTGATGCAACCACTTTGGGTGTCAATGCACTGACATTGGGTGATGGGGGTGCCGCAATTACCGCCATCATTGCTGCGATAGAGACCTTGGGTTCAACCCGGGGTGATCTGGGTGTGGCCATGAATCAGCTGGAACATACAGTGGTCAATCTGGATATTATGATTGAGAACACGGTTGCTTCTGAAAGCCGAATCCGTGATGTGGACATGGCAGCTGAAATATCCAACTTCACTCGACTCCAGATATTGCAGCAGTCAGGAACGTCCATGTTGGCTCAAGCCAATGCCCAACCACAAGCAGTTCTCAGCCTACTCCAAGGGTAATTGGTTATTTCTGAAAAAGGGGATGCACCAGTCGGTGCATCCCTGAATTTTGTAGGGGCGACCGGCCGGTCGCCCCTACGCCGTAATTATCCCGCTTTTTTCTAAAATAAAATTTAAGAATTATTAAAATTGATGCGAAGTAAAAGATTGTGGAAGCTCAAGATGGTCTTGGTCATCCAAAAGCGTGAATCCGCTTTTTGTGACTGTCGCATGCACGGCCGGCGTGTAGCAGACACAGACAGAGGAATTCTGCCCTGGATGTTTGAGATACGGCAGGGATGCCGGAAAACTATCAAGGAGGACTGGAATCATGGGATTTGCAATTAATCACAATGTACCATCGGTGGCGGCGTTGGGCGCTTTGGACCGAACCACCGGAAGTATCGCCAAGTCTTTGTCAAAACTCTCTACAGGTTTGCGTATTGTCAAATCAGGAGATGATGCCTCGGGTTTGGTGATTTCTGAGCGCATGCGTGCTCAGATCAATGGTCTGAACACGGCCAAACTGAACGCGCAGGAAGGTATTAATATGCTGTCCACAGCTGAAGGGGTCTTAAATGAGATCCACAGCATTATGCAGCGTATGAATACTCTGGCGGTCCGGGCGGACAATGATGTCACGATCGCAGCCGGCTCCTCGGAACTGCAGGCATTGCAGGATGAAAGTGATGCCTTGGTCTCGGAAATTGATCGTATCTCAGGTTATGCCACGTTCAATGGCGTGACCCTGCTGGACGGTTCGGTTTCGGGAAATCTGCAGGTCGGTCCGGGTGCAGGCGCTGCCAATTCAATCGCAGTTAATATCGGGACAGTTGACGCTGCAGCATTGAGTGTTGACTCTTTGACCCTGGGAGACGGCGGCGCTGCCATCACGGCAATTAATGCTGCGATAGAGACCCTGGGTTCCACCCGCGGCGATCTTGGCGTGGCGATGAACCAATTGGAACACACGGTGGTCAATCTGGATATTATGATTGAGAACACGGTTGCTTCTGAAAGCCGAATCCGTGATGTGGACATGGCAGCTGAAATATCCAACTTCACTCGACTCCAGATATTGCAGCAGTCAGGAACGTCCATGTTGGCTCAAGCTAATGCACAACCGCAGGCGGTATTAAGTCTGCTCCAGTAAGTGTTGGCGGGTAATGCAGGGGATGCCATGCACCGGACGGTGCCGGGCATCCCCTTTTTTTGTGTACTTCCGTAGGGAACGGTCGCGACCGTTCCCTACTACGCAGGCGCGACCGTTCCCTACTACGCAGGCGCGACCGTTCCCTACGGGATTGTTATTTTATTTATTATTAAAAAAACCCTTAAGAAACCGGCGCAATGGTACGAAAACATATATAGGAAGTGTGACAAGGCAATTAGGAAAGGGGTCGTCACCATGGCTTCAGAAGTGTTGTTTTCAGGTCTGGCTTCAGGGATTGATACGGAAAGTATTATTACAAAAATGATGTATCTTGAAGAACGGCCCAAGCTCAAGCTGGAACAAAAAAGTATGATTCTAAACCAGCAGAAAAGTATTTACAGCGCACTCAATGCTAAGATCTCCGCATTGCAGGATATGGTGGGAAAATTTAATGATATTGCAGATCCATTTTTCTCGCAAAAAGCAGTTTCCAGTTCAGATACCGCTATTGCGGATGCCACGGTATACGGCATCAATCCAGCCACCGGGAGTTTTCAGATTACGGTAACCCAGATGGCAACTGCAGCCATGGTCAATGCTGTAGAATCACTCTATACCGGAGCGGACAATGAGGACCAACCTGCGCAGATGGTAAGTTCCGCAGGAATCAATGCACCCTCATTCACAGTGGATCAGACTTTGAGTTTGGCATCCCAGTCCGGGAATTTTGCCACGGCCCCGGGAACCTCCGGCACAATTGAGATTAATGGCGTCAGTATTGACTGGGATGACAGCATGAGCCTCAATGAAATCATCGGAGTGATCAACAACTCGAGCGCGGAGGTGACAGCCGGCTTTGACAGCGTCAGCCAGACTTTTACCATCGCGTCAAATGAAGCCAATGGTGATGTGGAAATGACCATTGCTCAGACCAGCGGGACTTTTTGGGAAAGCATGAATATCACGCCGGGGACGGCAGTGGGCAGCGATGCGGTTAAACCGGATTTGCGCGAACCGCTGGGAGATGCTGCCGCCAATTTGGACATCGCGGTCACGAGCGGGACATTCACCCTCAATGGGGTGATGTTTACCATTGATGCAACCACCGATACCCTGCAGGATGTTTTAAGCCGCATTTCAAGTTCTAGTGCCGGGGTGACGGCCAGTTATGATGAGAATACCGGAAAAGTCTCCCTGTTTCAAAAGGAGACCGGCAATGGGAATGAAATTGTTTTGGGCAGTGCCGATGATTCAAGCAATGTGCTGTATGCGCTTAAACTTTCCGCAAACAATCCACCTACCGGCGGCGCGGCAGACACCTACCAAGGCACGGATGCAATTATAAATCTTAATGGCAGCGCGGATCAGACCTTTGCCACAAATCAGATCCAGGGCTTGATTCCAGGGGTGACACTCAATCTAAGCAGCATTGGGAACACCACGGTCAAAGTAGAGTCTGATGTGGATGCCATGGTTAATACGGTTAAGGATTTTGTAGCGGAATACAACAGCGTGATGAGTTATATCAATGCCAAGTTGGGAGAGGAGCGGGTGGAAAATCCGCAGAGTGCAGCAGAGTATACTCAAGGAACATTTGTTTCAGATTCCTTGTTTTTAGATGCGAAATTTGAGCTGGGGAACATTATTACCAGTGCGGTCGACGGTTTGTCCGGGGATATGAACCAACTGGCACAGATTGGTCTTACCACCACCTCCACCAATTTTGGTAAGGATGCCACACTGAACGTGGATGAGGATGAATTGCGTGCGGCGCTGCTCAATGATCCGGACAAAGTCGAGGCATTGTTTAATAGCGCAAGCACAGGGATTATGGTCCGCCTGGATGAGGAATTGACATCCATGACGGATACGGTTTTTGGCAGTTTTACGCTGGAAGAGGATGCCATTGATACGGAAGTGGACTATCTTAGTAAGCGTATTGAGGATATGGAGTTCAGGTTGGAAAAACGGGAAGAAGTCATGCGGCGTCAGTTTTCAGCAATGGAACTTGCTGTGGCACAATTGAATTCCATGGGAAACACACTTGCGGCGATGATGGGGAATATGGGATAAAAACCCACCGGCTGCGAAGCGTCCCATGGAAAGATTGTTTACAGGCCGGGGCTGCGATAAGCAGTGGGAGCATGGGTGGTAACGCGCAAAGGAAGGCAGAAAGTAATCGACAAGGAGGTCAAATCAAATGCAAGATGCTGTACTCGTACAAACACCCTTTTTTAACCAGGTTATCCAGCCGGTGCAAATGGAACAGCAAAATTCAAGCAATCCTTTTTCAGTTTCTTATCAGGAAAATCAGGTTTTTACCGCCAGCCGTGAGGAATTGATTTTAATGCTCTATGATGGGGTTGCCAAATTTCTCCGCCGGGGTATGCAGGCGATTGATGATAAGGATGATCCGGCAATTAATTATAATTTTTTACGTGCTCAAAAAATTGTTCACTATTTGGATATATCTTTGGATATGGATAAAGGCGGGGAGATCGCTGAAAATTTGGCCCGTCTCTATCAGTATATCAACCGGCGTTTGACGGATTGTCAGATGAAACAGACTCGGGAAACGGTACAAGAAATTATGGAATTGGTTCATACGCTGCGCCAGGCATGGTATCAGGCCTTTTTGGGAGATCAGCAGTCAGAGTAATCCGCAAGTTAAAAAAAGGGCGTATGCATTGCATGCGCCCTTTTTTTATTCAGCGGGGCGCTTCTGCCGGAAAATGCCGGAGCAGGGAACGGTCGGTCGCGACCTGTTCTGCCGGCAGGGCGAATGCCGGGCACATGTGAGACCGTTCCCCTCGAATAAACGTTTAAAATTCTTAATTAAAAAGGCAACATGACGAAACTTATTATAGCCGGGGCAATGTGCGGTAGCGCGCATCCGGTATTCAGGTACGATACTGTAACCGGGAGTAGGAAATTGTGGAACAGGATAAACTAAAAAAAGTCATCCAAAGTATTAGTGACGTGCCAACCCTGCCCACGGTTGTTGCCCGGGTTATGCAAATATTGAATGATCCGTATTCATCCGCTTCAGATTTGACGGAAGTTGTATCAGTGGACCAGGCCATGACCTTTCGCATTTTGAAAATGGCCAACTCGGCATTCTATGGATTTCCTCGGGCGGTTTCGACGGTGACCGAGAGTGTTGTGCTGCTGGGATTTTCAACCGTACGAAATTTGATCCTAACCACCATGATGTATAATTTTGATCAGATTTGGAATGAAAAAACCAAAGTGAAGAAAAGTGATCAAAAAATATTCTTTAATCAGCGTCAGGAGTGGAAACATGCTGTGGCCACCGCGATTATGACGCGCGAACTGCTGGTCAGTCAGCAGCTTAAATCGCTGGAGCAAGTCGGTTTTTTGGCTGGGTTGATGCATGATGTGGGGAAGACGCTTTTTTATCATTACTTTCACGATGAGTACTACGCAGTATTAAAAAACGGGGTGGTTGAGGGGCGCGAACTTTGCCGTCGGGAAGAACGAAAAATGGGGGCGCATCACGGCCAAGTCGGGGCCTGGATCGTGGATCGCTGGAACCTGCCGGAGGAAATCGTCACGCCGATTGCATGTCATCATTTTCCGGAAGAGGCCAAGGAGCAGAAGGAATTGACCAATGTGCTCTATATTGCGAATCGTATGGCATGTGCGACACTGAAAGAGAACAGCCAGGAGGATATTCTGCATTCCGATGAAATTATCACACAATGGTGGAACCAATTGGGATTGGAGCAAAAACAGATTGAAAAGATGGAAGAGAAATTACGTCAGGAATTAGAGGAAATTGAAAGTTTTATGACAGTCTAAAGGAGCGGCATGGCGGAAAAAAACTCCCGAAAAATTACTGGAAAAACCGGCGGCAGCAAGCCGCGCAGAAGCGGCCCGAAGAAAAAAACCGCCTTGATCAACCCGGCGGCAAAAAATCTCTTTCGGGACGAGGGGACGACTTCATCTTTTTCAGTGATCGATCCGGCGATGCAGACTGAATTAAATGAAGTGCGGAGTTATATGGAGATTCAGGAGAAGGTCAACCGCGGCTTGCGGGCGTTTATCAATGAGATGACGATTGTTTTTAGATTTATTGAGACGGTAAGTACGATTCACTCCTATGATAGGATTTTGCAGTTTTTAATGGATGTGCTAAAGGAACTATGCGGCTATGACAGCGCAAGTTTGTATTTGTACCAAGCCGGGGATACCCGCAGTGAATCACACAGTGTGCTTGACTATGCAGGGACGCTTATCGCACGCTACCGCCGTAAGCTGGATTTGGATGAGCGAATTTTTAACTGGGTTTTTCGTCAGGGGCATGCCGTGGTCGTGCCGGAGAGTTTTGTGCGGCCGGGACAAAAGGGCGGGGAAAAATGGTCTTTTATGATAGCGCCGCTTATGACCGCTTCGGAAAAATTAGGCAGAATCGAACTCTTTTTTAAACGGGAACAGGGGACTTTTACTCAGCAGACCTTCAGCATTCTCAATGTTTTAATCAAGCATGCCGCAGTGATCCTCGCCAATGAACGGGTCTACCTCAAAGAAAAGGCGACTGCTAAAAAATATATTGAGTTGGACATGCTTAAGCAGGATGTTGTAAACACCACTACCCATGAGATCAAGACACCGCTGACAATTATTCAGGCCTCGAGTATTTTATTGGAGCGAAACCAGGCGATACCCCCGGAGGAGCGCATACAGCTTTTAAAAAAAATATCCGGCCAGTGTGAAAGAATCAATCAGATTGTGGTGGAGTTGTTTGAGTCTTCGCAGATGGATGAGAGTAAACCGGTTATGAATCCGGAGGTGGTTGCGCTCAATGTGTTGACCCGGGAAATTATCCAGGATATACCCTATAATGCCGAAAAAATTGTTTTTCAGATACTCAGTGAGAAAAAGTTAGGTGCCATCTGGGCAGACCGCTCCCGGATTTACAAAGTGATACGAAATCTGGTTGAGAATGCGGTTAAATATTCGCCCCAGGGAGGCACTCTCACGATCAAAACCCGCCAGTCAAAAACGCATGTGTTTTGGGAAATCCAGGACCAGGGGGTGGGCATTTCCCCGGAAGATCAGGAAAAAGTTTTTGAAAAGTTTTATCGGGCAGGTGCCAGCACAACCCGGTCAGTACGCGGTATGGGATTTGGGCTCTATCTGGCTAAAAAAAATGTGGAACTTAATCAAGGAAGTATTACGTTAAAGAGCCAGTTGGGAAAAGGGTCGCTTTTCAGTCTTCAATTTCCCCGGTATATTGAAAAAGAAAAAAATCACACCTGAGTATTTCAAAAATTCTATTATTGAAAATTTAAATTGAGTCTTCAATATACAAAGGAATCCCCGTGCACTTGTCCGGCGTAACTTGTCCGGCGCATGCCGGATGCCGGCACGATAAGCAATGAATTCCATAGTTGGGTCAGTCGTGCTATGGAATGATTTCCATAATGAGGATAAAAGCATGATTCTTAAGTTCCAGATGATTATTTGGAAAAGGCGGGGAGAGAATAATGCTTTGAAACCAATGATTTTTTAAGGATGAAAAATCCTGACAAACAGTAAGAATTAAGAAAATTGGCACGTATGTTGCTTTATTCCTTATACACGATCGCACGTTCTCAATTGATAAGCCGGAGCGGAGTAGGTTATACAGATAAGGAGACACAATGTCACAGACAGACGCACCCCATCAGGATGTATTGGCGGAAACGCTTCACTGCGTCGGCGAAATAATCGAGCATGCGGAGAAGCTGATTGCTTTAGAAAATCAATGGAAGAACGAGCAACCGGTCCTGCAGACTGAAAAACTCAACACCTATGTAGAAGCCAAAAAAGAGTTGTTCGCTCAGATGACAACGCTCTTTGAAAGCGGACAATGGCAGCATGCCATTAAAACGGTTATGCAAAATACCGCCCATCCCATGAACCAAAAAATTGTCGAACAGAAACTGGTTATGACAAAACGTTTTCAGGAGGCCATGCGTTTGCATGATCAGGCGTTAACCGGCATCAAGCGGCACTATGCTGCGGCGGGTACAGGTTTGGAAGATATTCAGAAAACAAAACAGTATCTTTCCACGCACCGGGCCATGCGTCATTCAAATCAGCGCATCGATATTTCCCAATAAGGAGCAAGCAATGCCGATAGATTTCAGCAGTCAATGGCTTCAACAATTGAACCGGGTGATGGATTTGCTTACGGTTCAGCAAAAGACCATTGCCCAAAATGTTGCCAATACCAATACGCCTGGTTATATCCGGCATACGGTCGATTTTTCTGCGGAGCTAGAACGGATTATGGAAAGTGAATCCGGGGTGTTGCAAAAATCATCGCAACCGCAGTCCATCGCAACCGCAGAAAACAAAATGGAAATTATTGAGGACACCACGCAACCGGCCCGTGCTGATGGCAACAATGTTGCATTGGAAAAAGAAATGGTGGATTTGGCGCAGGTTTCGCAACTCTACAATATGATGACCCGGATTGCATCCAAGGATATTAAATCCATGCGCTATGTTATTTCAGGAGGACGCTAATAATGAATATTTTTCCTGAGTTAATGATCAGTGCTTCCGGTTTAACTGCTGAGCGCGCACGGATGGAAGTGATTTCCCGCAACATTGCCAACGTTAATACAACTCAGACCGCTGAGGGGGGTGTTTTTAAACGGCAATTGCTGGAAGTCATGGCTGCCGGGGAGACGGAACTCGGACTTCACGGGGTTGAGGTGATGGGGATTGTTGAGGATACGGCTCCCCCCAAGATGATTTATGATCCTAAACATCCGGATGCGGATGAAGACGGTTACCGGGCCAAGCCCAATATTGACATTATGATGGAAATGGTGGATATGCTCAGTGCCAGTCGGGCGTATGAAGCTAATGTGACGCTATTACAAAGTGCAAAAGAAATGGTCCGCCAGGCATTGACCATTTAATCAGACCAAGGAGGCCGGTATGAATATTGAAGGTGTTCATCTGCTTAACACGTTGCCCGTAGCTTGGCAGGAAACCACCGGGGTACAAAATCTCCAGGGAGAATCCTTTCAGCAGGTCATGCTGGACAGTATTCAGACGATCAATGAAGATCAGGCGGAAGTGAAAGACAATATCAAGTTGTTTTTAAAAGGCGAAGGACCGGCATTGCATGAAATTATGCTCCGGGCGGAAGAGGCAAAACTTTCACTCGAATTTGCAGTTCAGGTAAGAAATAAAGTGATGGACGCCTACAACGAAATTATGCGCATGCAAATGTAAGGGTGGGTTAATTCTTGAGGAGGAGGGCACATGGCAAATCCGGCGCAGCAGGCCTTTGAACAGATAGCACAGTGGTGGGAAAAACTCAACATTAATCAGAAAATGATAGCGCTCTTAACCGGAAGTGCCATGGTTTTAATGCTGGGCGGATTGATCTACTTTGGGGCGCGCCCGGATTATGCCGTTCTGTTTACGGATATGTCCGCGCAAGACGCCAATGCCGTGGTAGAGCACCTTCAGGAGAAAAATGTTGCCTACCGGATTGGGGCCGGGGGTAATCAGATTGAGGTGGCATCCGACAAGGTGTATGCGATGCGTCTTGAACTGGCCGGCAAGGGATTGCCCCGCGGCGATGGGGTGGGATTTGAGATTTTTGATAAAATGTCGCTGGGTGTCACTGACGAGGTCCAGCAGATCAACTATTTACGGGCCATGCAAAATGAATTGGAACGCACCATTGATTCACTTAATGCGGTGGAAAAATCACGCGTGCATTTGGTTATTCCCAAAGATGACCTCTGGTTCGGTGAAACGTTCACGCCTTCAGCCTCTGTGATGCTGAAATTAGGAAGTCCGGGAGCACTTTCACCCAAAACCGTGGCGAGCATTCGTCATTTACTGGCAAGCGCGGTACAGGGTTTGGCTCCGGAGCGGGTAACCATTATTGATACGATGGGCAAAGCACTCAGCAGCGGTAGTGAAAGCGGTTCCGGCGTGGGTATCAGCCAACAGCAGATTGATTACAAAAATAAGGTTGAAAAGGACCTGAAAGAAAAGGCCGAGAGTCTGCTATTTGAAATTCTTGGGCCCGGCAAGGCAGCGGTCCGGATTTTTGCCGAGGTGGACTTTGACCAAATTATCAAGGAACGTGAGTACTATGAACCGGTGGTAGGTGGAAAGGGATTGCTTCGTTCGGAACAGCAGCAATCTATCTCACCGGCGGGCGGCAAAGCGACACCGGGCGGCGTGGCGGGCACCGCATCCAATCTCAAGGGTTACCCTCCCAGCGGCAGAGTGGCAAACAGCGGGAGTAAGAAAAATGAGAGTGTTCGCAACTACGAAATGAACCGGACCGTGGAGCGCATCACCACGGCGACCGGGACCATTACCAGACTTTCGGTGGGGATATTTATTGACGGCGACGCCGAGAGTCCGCAATTGGAATCAATCCAGTCGGTGATCTCTAAAACGCTGGGAATTAATCCTGTGCGAGGTGATCAGATTGAAGTGAAATCCATTGCATTTAACCGCATGGACGTTGAATCTCAAAAGCAAATTTTGGAAAAATCCGATAAGCAACAATTCATCATGACGATCGCGACCAAGTGGGTGCCGCGGGCACTGTTGGTGCTGCTCGCGCTGGGGATTTTGGTCACCAGCATCCGGTCTTTAAATCGGCATACGGAAAAGTTGCTTGCGGGTCGGGAGCAGGAGAAAGAAAAAGAGGCCCAGGGAATTACGCCGGAAAATATACTGTCGCTGATTAAACAAAATCCTTCGGAATCGGGCCAGATTTTAAAACACTGGCTGTCATGAGCTGTTTGTTTGGGTCACTGTCACGTCTGTCATCGCCGGGGTTGCCGCGCGGGTGATGGAGTAAGTATGCCAGGGGAGGAAAGCAATGCCGGTCAAAGAAGAAGATCAAAAAGTAAAACACCGGAAAGTTGCGGTATTGCTCTCCTTGGTTGGACGAGAGGTGGCGCAGGAAATTTTAAAGCAGTTTCAGGTTCGGGATATTGAGATGATCGGGGAAGAAATGGCAAAAGTCAAAGAGATCAGCCGGGAGGAGCAGGACCGTGTTTTGCTTGAGTTTTTAAATTCCCTTCAGCAGAAAAATTTACCGACCAAGATTGATCTTGATTATATTGAACAGATTTTTACACCCTCACTGGAACCGGAACGCGCACAGCGGCTTATGAAAAAATTTCAGAGTCCTCAGCAGATTGTGCCCTTTGAAGAACTAAGTGACCATGAGCCGGACCGGATTATTGAGGCTATGGCAGGGGAGCATCCGCAAACCATCGCCCTGGTGGTTGCCAGCCTTCCCAGCGAACTTTCGGCTAAAGTTATTAAGCGCCTTCCGGAAAAGGTGCAGCATGAAGTGGCACGCCGGATTGCGGTATTGGATAAAACCGCCCCGGATATTGAAACCGTGCGTGATATCGAGAAGCGGCTGAGTACGCGGATCAAGCAAAAATCTGAAAAACCCGAGATGACGAAGATGGGTGGTGTACAGAGCACGGCGGATATTTTTAATCTGATGGACAAAGAAGTTGTCCACGGCATTATGGAGAGTCTTGAAACCGCCAATGAAGAACTGGCTGCTCAGATAAAGATGAAAATGGTCCGCTTCGAAGATCTTAACAAACTGGATGACATGGAAATACAACGGATACTCAAAGAGGTTGAGACCCAGGATTTAGCGTTGGCCTGTATTCGATTGGAAAAAGCTGTGGAAGAAAAAATATTTACCAACATGTCGACACGTGGTGCCGAGATGCTCAAAGATGATATTGAAGTGATGCAAAATGTTAAAGCGGATGCGATCAAAGCAGCCCGCCTGAAAATTGCTGAAGTCATGCGCCGGCTGGATGAGGAAGGCACAATTGTTTTGAACAAGCAAAGCCTGGAGGAAGAAGTTGAGTAAAGTCATTAAATCACCCAAACTCAGCGGGCGGGAATGTTTTATCGCCGTTAACTGTGATCCCGCCTTCGGCAATGGTTTGGCAAAAATTCAGGAAAAAGACAATCAGTCTTTGCCGCAACTGGAGAATCGAATGGCGGTACAGGCGCGGACTCAGCAAGAGGCGGAGACGCAAGCGTTTACCAAGGGAAAGCAGGCGGGACAGCTGGCCGCGCAGCAGCAGCATGAAAAAAATAATCAGGTCATGCAGTCTTTGCTCCAGGGAATCGATGACGAAGTTGAATCGTTTTTCAGACGGATGGAGATCCGGGTGAATGAAGTTGTGATGGCCATGGTAAAAAAAATTGTCGGAACACTTAGTAAAATTGAGCCGGAATTGATCCAACAAAGTGTTCGCAAGGTTCTTTCTCAGCATACGGAGTTGGGTGATATCCTGACACTGCATTTGCATCCGGAAGATTATCAGCGCATGGCGCCGGATGAAAGCGTGGCCCCTAAAAATTTAAAAATGGTCCGGGATTCGACGGTACAAAGAGGCGGATGTATGCTGGAGACCAAGTATGGATTGATTGATGCACGCCTGGAAACCCAACTTGAGGAACTTGAGCAGACCCTGACCGCACAGGTGGCCATGCAAAGTCCGCCCTCGCAAATCATCGATCGTGTAACGCAGACTGCGGATGTGCGTACCGAAGGATGGGTTATTAATATTGTCGGGACGGTGATTGAATCAAAAGGCCCCAATGTTACAGTTGGCGAGCAGTGTGAAATCAGCGACACCAAACGCAGGAAAACGATCCGGGCGGAAGTCATCGGCTTTAAGGATAATCGTGTTTTATTGATGCCATTGGAGGATGCTCAGGGAATTGGGCCGGGGAACCGGGTGATTGGCAAAGGGAGACGGTTTGCAGTCCATGCCGGTGAAGGGCTGCTCGGGAGAGTACTCAATGGACTGGGAGAACCGATTGACGGTCTCGGAGCCATTGTGGGCGGCGATCCGGTGGAGATTCACGCCCGCCCGAGTAATCCGATGCAGCGTCAGACAATTGATTCACCATTGTATACCGGGGTGCGGGCAATTGACGGGATACTGACTTGCGCCAAAGGCGGGCGTATGGGTATTTTTGCCGGTTCAGGTGTCGGCAAAAGTGTTTTGCTTGGCATGATGGCCCGCAATACAGAAGCGGATATCAATGTTATTGCATTGATCGGAGAGCGGGGCCGTGAAGTGCGGGAGTTTGTTGAACGGGATTTGGGTGAGGAAGGGCTGAAACGGTCGGTTGTGATTGCCGTCACATCGGATGAATCACCTGTTTTGCGGATTCATGGTGCACAGTTGGCAGCCAGCATTGCCGAACACTTTGCACGGCAGGGTAAGCATGTTATGTTCATGATGGATTCGGTGACCCGCTTTGCCATGGCGCATCGCGAGATTGGCCTGGCCATCGGGGAACCGCCCACGACCAAAGGCTATACCCCATCCACCTTCGCAGCACTTCCCAAACTCTTAGAGCGGTCCGGGATTTTTAATGAACAGGGCAGCATCACCGGCTTTTATACAGTACTGGTGGAAGGCAATGATATGGATGAGCCGGTGGCTGATCATGTGCGCAGTATTTTGGACGGGCATATGGTCCTTTCCCGTTCGCTTTTTAGTCAAAATCATTTTCCGGCCATCGATATTCTGCCCAGTATCAGCCGTTTAAGCAAGCAGGTTTGTATTCCGGAAAATACCCGGAAGGCGGGTGTGCTGCGGGACAACCTGGCAACGTATCAAGAAGCCCAGGATTTGGTGAATATTGGTGCGTATGTCAAAGGCAGCAATAAAAAAATAGATACAGCACTGCGTGTGATTGATGATATTAAGGTTTTTTTAAAACAGGGGATGGATGAGAAGACAGAGCATGACGCCATGTGGAAGCAAATGGCGATGATTGCCGATAAAGTAGGCAAAGAATGAGGAGGGGTGTTTGATATGCAGCCATTTCAGTTTGGATTGGCAACATTGCTGCGCATTCGATGCAAGATGGAAGAAAGGGCCAAAAATGAATTTAATGACCAACAGCGCCGCGTTTTGGAACAAACCAAGCTGCTGGAGCAATTGATGGAAGATCGAAAAACCGCTGAGGTCAAGGCCAAAGCTGCCGGCCGGGAAACAGTTGATCTTGCACTGGAAAAAAATTGCGCAGAGTATATCCAGACGTTGCGGTATCGCATTGAGGCGGCGCAATTGAGGTTGAATCAATTGTCTGAAGCACTGGAGCAATTGCGCGATAACTATATTCAAGCGCAGCAAGCCGTGAAAATATTGGAAAAACTGAAGGAACACCGGTATAGCGACTATCTTAAAGAAGCGCGTCGCCAGGAACAAAATTTTTTAGATGAGGTTGCCATCAGTCACTTTAAGTCAGCCTAAGGTTTTTAAGGAGGCAAAAAATGCAAACAAATTTTACGCCCGGAAATATGAGTCTGTTCGAACCGTCAGATCCCGCCGTTTTTACGGATTTCACGGTGGAGTCCGGGCAGGAGGAGGCAGCCATTGATTTTGAGGATTTGATTTCGCGCAGGATAAAATCCGTTGAGTCTGAAAAAGCGGAAGCGGCAGAAAAAGCGGAAGAGGCGGAAGAGGCGGAAGAGGCGGAAGAGGCGGAAGCGGCGGAAGCGGCGGAAGAGGCGGAAGAGGCGGAAGAGGCGGAAGCGGCGGAAGCGGCGGAAGCGGCGGAAGCGGCGGAAGCGGCGGAAGCGGCGGAAGACGCAGAGGGTCAGGAGAGTCTCTTGATGGATGATGGAGCGGTGTTGTTGCCCAATCAAGGCGGTAAGGAAGCATTGGAGTCAGGGTCGGATAATCAGGCACAGCGGCAAGCGACGCTTCATGCGGCTGCCCGGCAAACATTGCTCCAGGCCGGTACGGTCATGCAAAGCGCCGCACAAACGGATTTTCAGAATACTTTTGTGAAGCGGGAAAATCTTGGGGCGACAGTTCCGGCGGATATCTTCCCGGATGGTTGGGAAGTTTTATTGGAAGACCAGCCTAAAAGTGGTGCCGCTAAAAAAATGATTTCAACGGACCCGGAAACGCTTTCACAAATTGAATCGGTGTTGATGGAGAAATCCGGATCCCAAAAAGTTGAAACACAAATGCTGGAATTGTCTTTTGGCGGCAAAGAACTGCCGGGTGAAAAAAAACCACAAGTTGAAAAAGGACTCTTGACCCAGACTGCGGAAACATTTTCGGGATCTTCCACGCCGGTCCAGAACCGGTCTTCGCTGCTTAGTCTGTCCGGTGCAGGCCAAACAGATGTGGCCACGCTTAACCACGAAGAAAAGTCCGCTGTTCAGGAGTTGAGTGCGGAAATATCCACGGTCAAAAGTTCAGAGACCGTTGCTTCCGGGCCGGTGTCCAGAGTAACGGCAACTACACCGGCACAGCTGCTGGCACGCATGGATGAAGTCCAAAAACAGATGGTGGTGAAGGAGTTTGTGCAGATCACCAAGCAGGCGGTTCACGGAAAGGAAACCCAATTGATTGTGGAGCTCCATCCTCCTGAACTGGGACGTATTCGTATACGCCTGGATTCACACGGCGATCAGCTCAATGCCCAACTCACCCTGCAAGACCGGCACGTGGGGGAATTTTTTCAGGAGCGCCTGGAGTCCATACGCAAGAGTCTGGAAGCGGCAGGCGTTCGTCTCAATGATTTAAGCCTGGAGATCAAGCAGCATTTTTCCCGGGAGGCACACAGGGAGCAACCGGATGATCAAGGAATGAGCGGGTCCGGAAATGGGGATCACCACCCCAACGCGGCATCCGGCTCGAAACATACTGTTGCCGGCAAGACGGCCATTCAATCAGGAAAGGTGGATATGCTCGTATAAGCAGGGACATAAAACCGGAAAAATGCATTTAAAGGGATGTTTCAAAAGAGACGATACTCAAGGAAAGGAGGGCATAGCAATGTCGATAGAAGCCATTAATAATGAACTGGGAAAAATGGATTTTTTAAATCTTTTGGCAATACAATTGAGTCATCAGGATCCGATGGATCCGGTGGATAATTCTGAATTTATTGCACAGTTGGCGCAGTTTTCTGCTCTGGAAGCCTCAGAAAATACATATCAAGCGGTGCTGGATATGGCATCCCAGGAAACGCAGGTATTTGCAACTGCGCTGCTGGGACGTACGGTTTCCGGAATTGATGCGACTACGAACACACTGTTTACCGGGCAGGTTACCGGGATTTCTTTTACGCAAGATCACCCTGTAGTTTATGTAGATGGGAACCCGGTGAGTTTATCGGATATCACAACTGTTTCCTAACAAGAGGAGGAGAAAGTCATGTTACGTTCGTTGTTTACAGGAATATCAGGATTGACCAGTCATCAAACACGTTTGGATGTTGTGGGTAACAACATCGCCAATGTCAATACTTCGGGGTACAAATCAGGGCGGGTTAATTTCAGCGATATGATGTCGCAAACACTTTCCGGTGCCAGTCCCAGCCAGGGCGGCCGCGGCGGGACTAATCCGCTGCAGGTTGGATTAGGTGTCAACATGGCATCCATCACCAATATCCATACCCAAGGAGCGCTTCAATCGACAGGTGTGATGACTGATTTGGCGATTCAGGGGGACGGTTTTTTTATTTTAGGTGATGGTGCGCAAAACTGGTATACCCGTGACGGTAGTTTTGGATTGGATGCTGATGGGTTTATGGTTGAGCCGAGTAACGGACTCAAGGTTCAGGGGTGGACGGCGATCAACGGTGTCCTGGATACCACCCAGCCGATCGGAGACATTCAGATACCAATTGCCGCTGAAATGACCGCTTTGCAGACCGCCAATGCCGAAGTGATTGGCAATCTGGACTCAACCGCAGCCGTGGGTGACACCTATAGCAATACCTTCATTGTTTATGATTCCCTGGGTGACAGCCACAATGCGACGGTGACCTATACCAAGACAGGTGTCAATACCTGGGACTGGGTTGCTTCCGGTACAGGGATCGTCTCAGCGCCCCCGGTCAATGGCGGGACTTTGACCTACAACGCAGACGGGTCACTTAATACCCAGACCGGTACGCTAAGCATTGCAACCACCAACGGTTCGACGACGCCGCTGCCGGTGGCAATTGATTTTTCCACCACCACGCAGTTGGCTTCGGGAAACACGGTGAATCTTTTTGGACAGGACGGCTATCCTCCCGGAACTCTGACAGCTTTTAATATCAGTAACAGCGGTATTGTAAGCGGTGTGTTCGACAATGGGATTATTCAGACCATGGGGCAGATCAGCATGGCTCGGTTCACTAATAACAGCGGCTTGATGAAAGAGGGAGACAACCTTTGGGCGGAGTCAGTCAATAGCGGTGTGTCCCAGGTGGGAACCGCCAATACCGGCGCTCGCGGCGGGATCCAGGCAGGGTCTTTGGAAATGTCCAATGTTAATTTGGCTTCGGAATTTTCCGACATGATTGTTACACAGCGTGGATTTCAGGCCAACTCACGCATTATCACCACATCCGATGAGATTTTACAGGAATTAATTAATATGAAACGGTAATCACTCCGGGAAAAGCAGTCCCTGCCTGAGTGAGTAAAAATCACTTAGGCAGGGAGACCACACGGGGTGAGGAGATCAATTATGATTGAACTTTCAAAATTGAACGGTGACAGCATTTACATTAATGAGCAATGGATTGAGACGATTGAGGCATTGCCGGACACCACCATAACGTTTCATTCAGGTAATAAAATTGTGGTCCTTGATCCGATGGGGCTTTTGCTGGCGAAAATTGTTCATTGGCAGCAAAGTCTTTTACCCAAGCGTGTAAAAAAGCAAAATCCGCAGGACCGGCAAAAGAAAAGTAAATAAAAGAGGCAGGCGCGAATGGATCTGGCAACAGTATTTGGATTGCTACTGGCTTGGGGATCAGTTGTTTCTCTGGTCTATATAGAAGGCGGCCATCTTTCATCTTTGTGGAATTTGGGAGCCTTTATACTGGTGGTGGGGGGGACAATCGGTGTCACCATTGTCGGTCAGTCCAAAGAGGATATCCTCAATTTACCCAATGTGGCTAAGAATGCTTTTTTTAGCAAGGCAATCAACCTGGATGATACCATCGGCATGCTGGTGGAGCTTTCCCGGACGGTTCGGAAAGAAGGACTGCTTTCTTTAGAGCGTGTGAGCGAGAACATCAAAAACGAGTTTTTTAAAAAAGCGATCCAGATTGTGGTTGATGGTCTTGATGCAGAGCAGGTACGCCTTATTTTGGAAACAGACTTAGAGTTATTGGAGGAGCGGCATAAAGGCGGGCAAAAAATATTTGTGACGATGGGCGGATTTGGTCCCACCCTGGGTATTATCGGGACCGTGCTGGGTTTGGTGCATATGCTGGCCAACATTTCATCCCCGGATACGATGGGCCCGGCCATTGCTGCGGCATTTATTGCCACGCTCTATGGTGTGGGATCGGCCAATTTGGTTTACATTCCGATCGGCAACAAGCTTAAACGGGTCAGCGAGGAAGAGGTCCTGGAACGCCGTATTATTTTGGAAGGCATTATTTCCATTCAGGGGGGGGACAATCCCAGAATATTGGAAGAAAAACTTCTCAGTTTTCTGCCGCCCAAGCAGCGCGCGCTGGTAGCGGAAAATCTTAAAGGTGCAAAAAAATGAGTAGAAAGAAAAAGCACGAAGAAGAAGAGAATGCCGAGCGATGGCTGCTCACCTATGCCGATATGATTACTCTGCTGGTCGCATTTTTTATGATGATGTATTCCATGTCGGTGATCAATTTGGAGAAGTTTAAGGCTGCGGCGATTGGTATTCGCTCCGGTTTCAACGGACCTTCCATCGGAAAAAAGCAGAGCGGTGACTCTATGATTGAACGCGGTGTAAGCCACCGACCCATGCCGCAGGTGGATATCATGGCCATGCCGCCGATATCTCAAAAATCTCAGGTTGTTCCACAAGGAAAAATTGCCAAGCGGGCCGGGAATAGAAAAACCGGCATGACAGCTGCACAGCGTCGCGCCAAGCGGGTGGATAAGCTGTCCGGAAAAATTAATAAAAGCTTGGTGGGGGTGACGCAAGGGGATGCGGCGCGGGTGGTCCGGGAACGCAAGGGTGTTTCAATAGAATTGGTGGGTGATCTGATTTTTTTTCCCAAAGGAACCGCGCAGTTAAACGATGAGGCGGAAAATATTCTCTTGGCGGTTTCAGGGGTGCTAAGTTCCCTCGCCAATGAAGTCTCCATTGAAGGATATACCAGCCCGTTTACCCAAGAAGGAAATTCTCACTTTCGGAATAGTTGGGAATTGTCCACAGCGCGTGCAATGGCTGTGGTTAATTTTTTGATGGAAGGTAAAAAAATTAATCCCGCCAGAGTATCGGTGACCGGTTTTGGCCAGTACCGGCCTGAAAAAAACAGCCGGGGCACCACCGTGGCCAAAAACCGGGATGACCGCGTCCGGATTTTTATTTATCAGGATTAGTTAGCGATCCTAAAAAACACAAGAAGTATTGGGAATAGTGAAGAAACAATGTGTACAGGTCTTAATCGATAGTAGGGAATGGTCGCGACCATTCCCTACTACTTTTTAGAGGGGTATTTGTTTTAGGAAATGAATTCCATACAATACACCCTTGACCTATGGAATCCGTTTCCCATTTCGGTAAAAATGATGGAAATAAAACCGCATCCTTTTTTGTTGATACCCTGGTCAAATAATAACTAATAAAAACAAGGTATTTCTCCATGGAAAAAAATCCCTAACCACCCCGACATATCCATATTGGCACAGTAGTTGCTTAATACAGTATCGTCAATCATCTATACTAAAAAAAAGCGAGGGAGATCATGGACAAAGATAAAGGTGCGCAAGAAAAAAAAGGTGACTCTACGCAGCAGCTTAAACTGCTCCTGATTGTTGTTTTGCTCGCGGCGGTGATTGTTCCGTTTTTATCAACCACCATGGCGGTTAAAAGCATATCCGCTAATATTGAAAAAATGAACAGCCATCCGCATGGCGAGGAAGAAAAACACGAAGAGAGTAAAGGAGTCATGGTTTTTTACGAACCAATGGAATTTTTGGTCAATCTGGCAGATGCGGAAATAAGTCATTATTTAAGGACCACGGTCAGCCTTGGCAGCCTTACGGACCCCGTCCATGAAAACCCTGCGGAGAAAAAAGACGGCGGGGGGCATGGCGGAGGACATGGCGGCGGTGAAGAAGCAGCGAGCCCAAAACCGGCGGTGTTTATAAAAATAAAAAGCCAGGAACCGGTTATCCGCGATGTGATTATTTCGGTTATTTCAACCTACCCTATGGCGGCGTTGGTTTCCGTTAATGGAAAAAAAGAACTCAAGGAAACCATCAAGCTTCGCCTGGAAAAGGAATTGGAAACAGAGAATATCTCAGTCTATTTTACTGCATTTACATTGCAATAAGGAATTGACTATGGCAAAGAGTATCAACACACTCGAAAAAAAGAGTAAAAAAGCTGAGCGGCCTTCTGATTTACCGGTAGGTGTCCGGCGGCATGATTTTAGGATTGCCAGAAAAATGAACCAGAGTCAGAGAATCTGGTTTGGTGGACTGCATTCCCGGCTGGCGGCACAATTGGCCAAGTATCTGGAGGAAATATTTCATTGCGAGACAGAGCTTGCCTTCATGGGTTTGGAGCAGGTCCAGGGATCTGATTTTGTGGAACAAGATCACAAGGATACGATTACCAGCAATATTGCGCTTCAACCCGGAACCGGTCATATGTATCTGATCTGGCCGCGCGACATGGCGTTTTTTATTATTGAAAAATTACTGGGCGGATCCGGAGATGTTCTTTTTACGGACAAAGAGTTGTCTGAATTTGAAAAAGATATTTTAAAACGTTTTACCAAAATAACTTTTCAGGCTTTGCAGGAAGTTTTTGAGGATAAACCGGCGCCCCAAGGAAACTGTGAGGCCATTCAAGAAGGGCCGGAATCTTTTTCCGGAGTTCTTCCTTATGAAGTTCTTTTGTTAGGCAGCCTTAATGTGCGTATTAACGGCCATCAGGGAAAACTGACATTGGTTTATCCCTACAGCGTGGTGAAGTCATGGGTTGAAGAACCCGCACCCTTCCCCGAGGCGACTGCGGATTCCATGACTTCACCACAAACCAAAGATGGCGCTCATTCCGCTCTGGAAAAAACCCCATTGGTGATACGTGTTCGGTTGAGTAATTCAAAAATAAAAGTTTCAGATTTCAGTAACCTCCAGGAAGGCGATTGCCTTCAACTTAACCATAGTATTCGGGAACCCTTTGATGTTTTTGTTGATAAAAGAGCCAAGTTTAAGGGTTATTTAGGTCAAAGCGGAAATCAATTGGCGATCAAGCTCGTCGCGCCTCAGGATGAGCCAAAGGATGCCGGAAAGCCAGACAAAGGAGAGAATCATGGAAAGTCAGAGTGAAATAAAAAATCAGGAAATACCGTCAACCGGTGAGCCCTCCGCCGGCGTTGCAGCGGTGGATGCGGTCGTGGGTGACGAGGCGCCGGTTCAGGCCGTATCACTTGATTCGGCAGCCAAAGCGGAACCGGACATGCAGCCGGAGGTGTCGGCAGAACCACTGGAAGTCCCGCCGGAAGAAGCGCGGGAAGCATCTGCCGGAGATAACTCCGAGACGGACCTGGAACCCAGAATTTATGACAGGCCGGCGGCAAAAGTTCTTCAGGAAAACGAATCTGTGCATCGAGCAAAATTTCCGCAACTGGAAGATACCATCACAACCAAAGCGTTGGGAAAAATTGAATATCTCAAGGACGTTGATCTGGATGCCAGCGTGGAATTGGGAAATACGGTATTGACCGTCGAAAAAATTCTTAATCTCAACGTGGGATCGATTATTGAGCTGAATCAAACCATCGGTGATCAAGTACGCCTGCTGATTAACGGGAATCCCTATGCTTGTGGAGAAGTTGTGGTAATTGGGGATAAGTTCGGTGTGCGGATCACCAAACTGCTTCACTAATAAAAACCGGAGACTAACTGTATGGAAACAAGTGCTGCAGACTATTGGAACAATACGGTTGTCAGCCAGGCGGCCGCTTATCAAGGAATGAGTGACCTGCCATTGGGACAGTTTATGCTCTCGCTTTTGTTGGTGATCGGGATCATGCTTGTGCTGGCATGGCTGGCCAGGCGGTTTGGGTTCATGCAAAAAAACCTCCCGTACGCCCAAGAGGACACACTTTTATTTTACAGCCGTTTTAATACAAATCAGACCCTGGTGTTATTGGAGGATGAGCAAGGCGTGCAATGCATCATTACACGGGGGAAGCAAATTGAACTGGCAACCGCAATTCCCCAGGTGAGCCGGTCAGCCTTGTGGAAAGGACCTGGGAAAAAAAATGAAAAACCAAAGTCCGGGCCATTATCATTTCAGGAAATATTGCGAAAAGGATTGAATTTGAAAGGGACCCGTCAATGAACATGCGTTGGATGGTGCTTGTTTTTATCGGCTGTGGTTTGCTGCTGGCAACGCATGCGAGCGCTGCAACCGCTGCTCCGGGAGGCTTGAATATATCTTTTGGTCAGGGAACCGGCCAAAATTCCGGTCTGGTACTATCGGTCAATAACAGCGGCAAACCGCAGGACCTTTCCGGGACACTCAAAATATTTATCCTGTTTACTGTGATTACATTGGCACCCACGATCATGATTATGTGCACCTCATTTACCCGGATTATTATTGTGCTGACCTTTCTTAGGCAGGCCATGGGTGTTCAGCATGTGCCGCCTAATCAGGTGATGATTGCGATTGCTCTGTTTTTGACCGCGTTTAATATGATGCCGGTGTGGGACGAAATCCAGACCAAGGTGGTCCAACCTTATCAAAATGGGGAAATCTCCTGGGAAGAGGTCGCCCGGCAGGGGCCCGAGCCAATCCGGATTTTCATGCTGAAGCATACGCGACCCAAAGATTTATCGCTTTTTCTTAAACTGGCGAATAAACCCAGACCTAAGGACCATCATGAAATTACATTTATAACATTGATTCCGGCATTTTTAATCAGTGAACTTAAAGTGGCATTTCAGATTGGGTTTTTGCTGTATCTGCCTTTTATCGTGGTGGATATGGTTGTGGCGAGTATTTTACTTTCGATGGGTATGATGATGCTGCCGCCGATTATGATATCCCTGCCATTTAAAATTCTCTTATTTGTTTTAATTGACGGCTGGAATTTAATCGTGACGTCATTATTAAAAAGTTTTCAATGAAAATTCACAGGTTTATGCCTATCGATAAAGCGATGACATGATAAGCGTAACCGGAGTGTAGAAAATGAATGAACTGGTAGTGATGAAATTGGCCAAGGATGCGTTGCTGATGGTGACGCTGGCATCAGGACCCGCACTAGGACTGGGACTGTTTGTCGGCTTGGTGGTCAGTGTTTTTCAGGCAGTGACCTCAATCCAGGAAATGACCTTGGCAATTATTCCGAAAATATTTGCAGTGTTCATAGCACTCCTGGTTTTTGGTCCGTTTATCATAAAAATGCTGACAAGTTTTGCCTATCAGATATTTTCGAATATCCCGAATTTTGTCCGGTAGGTTGGAAAGGAGTACCGCATGGAAGGTCTGATTGCGATGTGGCAAACATTGGTCATCGGCCTGGGCCGGTCGGCGGCCTTGGTTTCCGTTGCGCCGGTCATTGGCGGAAAAAATGTACCCAATCAGATTAAAGTGGTCATCGCCGTGGTACTCACGTTGGTTTGTATGGGATTGCCGCTGGTGGAAAGTTCAGGGGCCACGTTAAGCATCCCTCTTTTTATGCTGTTTTTGATAAAGGAATTGGTGGTTGGATTTGCCATGGGGCTGTCGATCACATTGATTTTGTTCGCCTTTCAAGCTGCCGGAGAATTTCTGGGATTTCAGATGATGTTTTCAGCGGGCGCCACGTTTATGGCATTTACTCAGGAGCGTGCAACCTTTATTGGTACCTTCTTTTACATTATGGCATTGCTGGTGTTTGTCACCATTGACGGTCATCACTGGTTGATTCAGGGACTGTATCAAAGTTACCGGATTTTGCCGGTTTTTGATATGCCCGCCGGGATCGGAACGTTGTCCATGTGGGTACATATGACCGGGCAGCTTTTTGCGATTGGAATGCAACTGGCGCTCCCGGTGATTATGACGCTTTTTATTACCAATCTTATGCTGGGGATGATGGCAAAAACCATGCCGCAGCTCAATATTTTTATTGTGGGACTACCCATACAAATTGCAGTGGCGTTTTTTTTACTGTTCCTTATTATTTACAACCTTTTGTTTGCAGAGATTACCATTTTTAAACAGTGGGCGGCATCATTTTACAGCTTGATCAGACAATTTGCACCGTAAGTTTAAAAAAGGGAAATGAATTATGGCGGATACCAATAAAACCGAACCATGTACGCCGAAAAAACGGTCGCAAGCAAGGGATCGCGGTGAAGTCGCCCGCAGTATGGAATTGGGTGCAGCCATGAATATGATTGTCGGTCTTTCGGTTGTATTTGTACTGGGAGGATATATTTTCGGTCAATTCTCAAATTTGCTGCATGAAATGCTCAATACCCTGGAAAAGGTCCCTTTGAATCAAGCCAGTGTGGTTGAAGTCATGCGTCTGGCAGGCGGCAAGGTCGTGATGATACTGCTGCCGATTATGGCGGCGATTATGGTTGCTATGACAATCATCAATTTTATTCAAGTCGGGTTTAAAATTACACCTCAAGCGATGCAGCCAAAATTCAGCAAACTAAGTCCGATCAACGGTGTAAAAAAAATATTCGGGATGCGCGGCTGGATTGAGCTGGTGAAGTCAGTCGTCAAAATAGGCATTGTGTCCGTCATCGTATGGTTTACCGTGAAGGAGCATCTGCCGATCATGGTTGCTCACATCGGGTCTCCGCTCAAGCAAAGCCTGCCGGCAGCGACAAAACTTTTTTGGGATGTTATTTGGCGGCTGGGGATGTTTTTTTTTGTGGTGGGAATCGCGGACTATGTTTGGCAAAAGTATGAGTTTGAGCGAAAAATGCGCATGACCAAGCAGGAAGTCAAAGATGAATACCGCCAGGCGGAAGGTGATCAGAAAATAAAGTCGTCACGCCGGGCCAAGCACCGTCGTTTGGCGCAGAGCCGTATGGCGGCCGAGGTTGCCAAAGCCGATGTGGTCACAACCAACCCGACGCATTATGCAGTCGCCCTGCGGTATGATCAATTTAAAATGCGTGCTCCCAAGGTTGTTGCCAAAGGAGAACGGCTCTGGGCAAAAATGATTATCCGGATTGCCCGTAAACATCAGGTGCCGGTGATTGAGAACAAACTTGTGACCCGCGCCATGTACCATAATGTGGAAATAGGCCGGGAAGTTCCACCCAAATTATATCGGGCGGTCGCGGAAGTGCTGGCAGCACTCTACAAGTTAAGGAGTAAACGCGGATGGCGGACATAAAGACGCAACCATCGGGAATTTCATTTGCGAAAATAGGCGAGCTGGGTATTGTTTTTGGGATCATCATGCTCCTGGTCATCATGGTTATTCCACTACCGACCGTGATTCTCAGTTTTCTCATTGTGGCTAATTTGGGGTTGGCACTGGTGATTTTAATGGTGTCTATTTATATTACAAAACCCCTGGAGTTTTCGTCCTTTCCTTCGATTTTATTGATTATGACACTGTTTGATTTAACGCTGCATATTGCAGCCACCCGAAAAATTTTAACCGAGTCACATGCCGGGGAGGTTATCCGCGGTTTTGGTGAGGTGATGACCGGCGGGAATGCCGGTGTGGGGTTGGTCCTTTTCATTATCATAAGCATTGTACAATTCCTGGTTATTACCAAGGGCGCGGAGCGTATTTCCGAGGTCTCGGCCCGGTTCACATTGGATGCAATGCCGGGAAAGCAGATGTCCATTGATGCAGACCTCAATGCCGGAATCATCACCAATGAGGAAGCGAAAGAAAAGCGCACGGAGATCGGGGAAGAGGCTAATTTTTACGGGGCCATGGATGGTGCCAGTAAATTTGTGAAGGGAAATGTCATTGCATCATTTGTTATTATTGTCATTAATATTATTGGCGGTATTATTGTCGGGTTTGTTAAAAGTCAGCTGTCCTGGACAGAGATTTTTAGAACATACACCCTGCTTAGCATCGGCGAAGGTTTGGTGATTATTTTGCCGTCCTTTTTGGTGGCGGTATCCTCAGCGATTATTATTACCCGCGCCGCCTCCCACTCAACCCTGGGGGAGGATACGCTTCAACAAATGACCGCCCGGCCGGTTGCGCTGAAGGTGGTTGCATTTGCCACGTTTCTGTTCGGGTTGTCGGGTTTTTTTACCGAGATGCCGACAATTCCATTCTGGATTATCAGCCTGATGCTTATCCTGACAGCCAAAGTAGTGGAATCATCCCAGAAAAAACAAGTGACACAGCCGGCAGACGGGCAAGCCCGGGAAGAGGAACCTGCGGAAATGGTGGCACCCTTTTTATTGGTGCCGCCGGTAGAACTGGAATTAGGTTACGGACTGCTGGGGATGGTGGACTCCCAACGCAGGGGCAATTTACTCAACCGCATCAAAATGGTCCGGCAGAATTTGGCGGTGGAACTGGGTATTGTTGTGCCGCCCATCCGGGTCAAAGACAATATCAAGCTGGCGCAAAATAAATATATTATCAAGATCAAAGGTGTGGAGCGTTCCAGTGCGGAAATATATCCCGGGCATTTTCTGACAATGAATCCGGCCGGGATCAAAGAAAATATTCCCGGGATTAAGACCAAGGAGCCGACATTTAATTTGGATGCGTATTGGGTTACCGAGACCTGGCGGGACAAGGCAGAGACGCTGGGGCATACGGTGGTAGATGCCGCCACAGTGTTGATTACCAACCTGATGGAAGTGCTCAAGAGCAATGCCCATGAAATTTTGGGACGGCAGGAAGTTCAGGTTTTGGTGGATCACTTGCGTCCAACCTATCCGAGCGTGGTGGATGAACTGCTGCCCAACATGATGACGTTGGGTGAAGTGCAGCAAGTCCTGAAAAATCTGCTGCGGGAGCGCGTACCGATTCGCGACATGGTCACGATTTTAGAGACATTGTCGAATAGTGCTAAAAATAATAAAGATATTGATATGCTGACAGAACAGGTGCGGCTGGCACTGGGAAATTCCATCTGCCAGCAATTCCAGAGTGATAAAAATATTATGTCGGTCTTGACGATTGACCCGGGAATTGAACGCATCATTGCGGAATCCGTTCAAAATACACCGCATGGATTTACCTATAGTGTTGAACCGGGACTGTTGCAGAAACTTTATTCACAACTGGGCAGGATTATGGAAAAAGTTTTGCCGAAAACCAGGATACCCGTAGTGTTGTGTTCTCCGCAGGTGCGGTTTCATTTGAAAAGGTTGACCGAGAGGGTTTTTCCCCAGTTGGTCGTGTTGTCCTACAGCGAAATTCCACAACAATTTAAAGTACAGTCGCTGGGGATGGTGGATTTACCGGCACCCAGTTAGCTGACAGGGCGGACCGGTAAGTTGGAAGAAAGGCGTGAAATAGTATGGAAAGAAATAAAAAAATGAAAATTGCAGCCATTGATGATGAACCGGAAATTTGCTGGTTGATCACCCGGATTTTGGAAGAGGAAGGGCATATTCCACTGGTGGCGGACAATGGTCTCGATGGGCTGGCCATGGTCCAGGCGGAAAATCCTGATGTTGTTTTTTTGGATCTTCGCCTGCCTGGAATGGACGGGTTGGAGGTTTTGCGGAAAATCCGGGAATTTGACAAACAGATGATGGTTATCATCCTTTCGGCGTTTGAGAGTTTTGAAGCCGCAGTTCAGGCAATGAAGCTGGGGTCCTATGATTTTTTAACCAAACCAATCAACGTAGAGGAAATGAAGATCACGTTACGGAACGCCTTGCGGACAAAAAAACTGGTTTCTGAGGTGGAAACGCTCAAACGCCAGGCAGCCTTGACCTGGGAGGCCAAACAAATTATTGGTAATTGCCCGGAGATCCAAAATATTTACCGGCAGATTGAATTGGCCAGTCAGCATAATATCGCGGTTTTAATCCTTGGGGAGAGCGGGACGGGTAAAGAATTATTAGCCAAGGCGGTTCATTTTAACAGTACACGAAAAAAAGGACCCTTCATTTGTATCGATTGTTCCACCATACCTGAAAATTTAATTGAGAGCGAACTTTTTGGATATGAGAAAGGGGCCTTTACCGGTGCGCAGGAGAGAAAAATCGGCAGGCTGGAAATGGCGGACCAAGGAACCCTGTTTTTAGATGAGATCGGAAACATGCCTTTGGCCATGCAGATGAAGCTTCTGCGCGTCATCCAGGAGCGGGTGATATACCGGTTGGGTGGTAAAATACAGATACCCATTGATCTGCGTTTGATCACGGCAACCAATCTTGATTTAAAGCAAAGTATCCGGTCAGGACTGTTTCGCGAGGATTTTTTTTACCGGCTAAATGAATTTCCGCTGCATATTCCACCTTTGCGGGAGCGCGGTGATGATATACAAATTTTGGCAAAATTTTTTCTGGATAAATTCAACCGGGAATTTCAAAAGCAGATTACGGAAATTTCACCGGAGGCGCATCACTGTTTGGCAACCCATCCTTGGCCCGGCAATGTCCGCGAACTCCAGGCGGTAATAAAGCGTGGTGTGATATTGGCTGTCGACCAGTTGCGTCCCGAGCATCTTCCCAGCGAACTTAGCGCAGGTCATAAGCCGAAGCAGCATTCTTTTATGATTGAAGCGGATCTGGACGAAATCCGGCCGATCAAGGAAGTTTCCAAGGAGGTGGTGTCGCGTATTGAGCGGCGCCTTATCCAGCGGGCACTGGAGAAATCCGGCAATAACAAAGTTAAGACCGCCAAGTGGTTGGGGATTGATTACAAGACTTTGTTTAACAAGCTTAAGCAATATCATATCGAGCGCGAGTCGCACCCGGAAGATACGGGTTCCGAACCGGTCCTGCCGTATGTTGGGGAGCAAAATAATTTACGTAATTTTAAACAATTTTAGGGAAAGAGAGGAGGTCATCAGATGGCTTGGATCTGGATTTGGATCAGCACCAGTCTACCGGTCGTATTGGCGGTGAGTATTGTCGTTGAGACGGTTCAGCAACACGCAATATGGACGATTCTATATAGGAGTAGTCTGATTACGTTGATTTATGGGTGCGTGGTTTTTTTAATGGGAGTGTTTATCCTGGCGTATTTACAACCCCGGGAAAGTAAGGAAGAGCAAGTCAGTCAGACAGAAAAACAGACAGCGGGAAACCCGGTACAAAAAAAACCGGCAATTAGTAAAAAGGCAGCGGTCGGACATAAAACCGGATAAAGGCTGTTTTCGACGAAGAGCATCTGTCTGGAAGTGGGGGGCACAAGTTCATGGACCCGGAAGAAGTAAAAGATTGGCAAGCATATAAAGAACAGAATGATCCCGATGCCTATACGCGGATATGCGAACGCCATTTGCGGGCGGTGAAACGCATTGTTGGGCGGATGTATATATATATCAGCGATGGCGCACTTGATCAGGAGGATCTGGTGCATGCGGGTGTGGTGGGATTGATTAATGCGATCGAAAAATTTGATCCCGGTTTCAATATTCCATTTATTGAATTTGCCTATAAGCGTATCCGCGGGGCTGTTTATGATGAGTTACGGACATTGGACGGATTTTCATCCCGCAGTCGGCGCCAAAAACAGAATTTAGAAAAAATAAAAGAATATTTGCAGCACAAATTTTTACGGTCTCCCACAGAAGAGGAAACCGCTGATGAGATGGGAATCAGTCTGGACCAGTTTCGCATTTTGCAGAATAGTCTTAAAACGGTAAAGCCGGAACCATTGGATTGGAAGCATGAAGAGACCATCGGTGTTTCCCGGGGCATGGAAAAAATGAAGAATTGGATTCCCAATGTAGATGGGTTGTCCCAGGCGGAAAAATACCGGATTGTTGCCAGTCAAATTGATCAGCTGCCGAAGCGGTCGCGCCTTGTATTGGGATTGTATTATCGGGAAGGACTTACTTTAAAAGAAATAGCCCGCGTCATGGATTTGACCGAATCCCGAATTTGTCAAATCCATGCTGCAGCGATAGAGGTGCTTCAGCAACAATTGCAGGATATCGAGACGGCATTCGGCGGTAAGATCCGCATAAAAGTAAGCGGATAAGCGGAATAATTCCGTACCCGCCGATACCCGGCCGGTTATTGGCAGCTGAACTGCGGGAGGTGGTGTGAGCATGGTTGAACCGATTGATGCACAAAATATGTTGAGCCGGACACCGCTGGTGGAAAAAGCGGCTGTTGCCCGGAAAGAACAGGCAATTCAACTCAATCAACCGGCGACCCAGATTGAAAAAGAAAAACACCATGAGCAGGATAAGGTGGGAACAAAACACGATCTCCAGCACGTTGAGGATGAAAAACGAAATCAAAGCGGTGCGAAATCACAGCATCAGACTGAACAGCAGGAGAGCGAGGAGACACCGGAGATTGAATTGGTCCGGGAAGCGGCGGAAATTCCGGAGCATAAACTGGATGTAACGATATAAAAAAGGGAGCAGCGAAGCGGTGGCAACAGTCATGCGGCATACTCTGACAGCACAAATTAAATCTGAGGAAATATTTTATCCCGGAGCGGAACTGTATCTTGCGCTGATGAAGGAAAAATATCCGCTTAAATTTAATGCCCGGATTACTTTTTTTAATCAGCACCGGATTGAACTCAATATGCCGGATCATTGGTGGAAACTGGTTCCTTTTGAGGAAGCGATGCCGGTGAATATGGCCCTGTTTCACCAAGGGGGTATGTTTTCGCTACGCGGAAAAATAACAGATTTTCTGCCCGAGCGCATTCCGGGGTTGATTATTACACACACCAACAAAGTAAAGCGCAATCAGCGCCGGATGTTTTTCAGAGTAAAAATGGACAAACCCTTTTTATTAACAAAGGTGGTGCTGCCGGAAAAAGAATGCCTGCGTAATGTTCCGGTCACATTGAGCAATATCAGCGCAGGCGGCATTGGTTTTAAATCGGCGGTTTTTCTTCCGCAGAGGAGTGTGATCAGCACACGTGATTTGGTGGATCCGGTGCTAAAAAAACATATCGGAGAAAATCGCCGGCTGGAAATTATGTGGTGCCGTGTGCAACGGCCGGCGGGCTATCGACTCGGCGCCGCGTTTTTGTACGCATCGCGGCGGGAACAGGATCAAATGGTCCAGATTGTTTATCAATTACAGCGGATGTATCTTTTAAAGAATTATCATATTATTGGAGAAAAACAAGATTGGGAGTCAATGCCCGGTTGAAAGCGACCGATACTGAAACTGTAGCGATCAAAGACGCCGGCGAAGGTTCGAGGAGGGTGTCCTATGGTGGGCAAAGAAAAAATGAAAATAGAGGAACTAACCGATAAGCTGCAGAATGTTTTTCCCATGCCGCAAATATTGGCAAAAATACTTAAGACGATCAATGATCCCGGTGCCAGCTCAGCCAGTGTGGAACTGGTATTTAAATATGAACCGAGCTTCACACTCAAACTATTAACCCTGGCCAATTCGGCATACTATGGTTCGCCGGGCAAGATTACCAATATTCGTGCCGCCATTACGCTGCTGGGATTTAATCTGGTCAAAAGCATCGCGGTTCATGCCAGTGTTAATGAATTTTTTAATTTTGGATCAAATAATTCCATTTTTTCCGGGTATGATTTATGGAAACATTCCGTAGGTGTCGGGGTTTGCGCCAAAATGATTTCGCGGAGGCTTCATCTGGGAAATGCCGAGGACTTTTTTACCCTCGGTATTTTACATGATGTGGGGCTGATTATTGAGTATCAATTTTATCGGGATGAATTTGTTGCGATATTAAGCAAGCTGCAAAATGGCTGGCATGAAATTGTTGAATTGGAACAGGAATTTTTAGGTGTCGATCATACCCTGCTGGCAAAAATGATCTGTGATAAGTGGCAGATGCCGGAAAGCCTGGGAGAGATTATTGTGCATCATCACCAACCGCTGCATGCGCCGGAAGGGTTGCAAAAGCATGCCTGTGCCATGTATGTCGCCAATCACATCGTGAAAAAATGCAGGTATGGATTTTACTATGGCAAGCCGGAGCCCTTCGTTCCCGGTATTTTGGAACGATTGGAAATGGAGGCGGTGGATGTTGAGGTGCTCCAGGAGGACTTTGAGCAGGAAATCAATGAATTGGCTATGTTTTTTGAATAGGGGAAGATCACGACCCTGTGGCTGGAAAGACGACCATGAAAAAACCATCACCTGAACAATCCGGGAATCACACGGCCTCGGCGACAATGGGAAAGCAGCTCCCGTTGGACGGCGATTCGCCGGAAGTCGCCGCCGTCATAAAAAAGTATCAGGCGCGGTTGCGCCAACTCAAGCAGGAAATCATAGCCCGCCAAGAGGAAAACCATCGGATTGTTGAAGAAAATTATCGGCAAAATACGGAACTCCGTCAATTGAATCAGGTACTGGATGAAAAGGTGAAAGAGCGCACACGTGAATTGGAGGCATCCCAAGAACAACTGGTGGCGCAAAACAAGGAATTAAAGGAGCTCGATGAGAGTAAAGAAGCCATGATGCATATGATCGTGCATGATATGAAAAATCCTCTCACCTCGGTGATGGGTGCGCTGAGTCTTTCACAGCGGGATTCTTTTCATGTGGATGCTCAGTTGCGGGAGCTTTTGCAGGATGCGAATATACAGTCGATCAAGCTGCGCACCATGATGGATGATATTTTAACCATGAGTAAGCTGCGTTCCAAGGAATTTGAAATCCAGATTCAGGAAGTCGATATGGTCAGCCTGATGCAGCAAAGTGTCATGCTGATGAATACCACCATGAGCGATCACAAGGTTGTGATTAATTACCAACCACCTGAGAGAACAATCATTTGTAATATTGATTTTCAGATTATTGAACGGGTTATGAATAATCTTATCAACAATGCGATTAAATATGCCCCGCGGCATAGTGAGGTAACGGTGGAAACCCAGGTCGAAAATGGCATGGCGGTCGTGCGAATTTCAAATTGGGGCGAAAGTATTCAGCAGGATTGTCATAAGAAAATATTTGAAATGTTCGGCCGGGCCAAACCTCAGGACACTGAAATCAGAGGGACGGGTCTGGGGCTGGCATTTTGTAAACTGGCGATTGAAGCGCACCAGGGTGAGGTCGGCGTTGTTTCGCCTTTGCCGCCGAAAGATCATGGCGCACAATTTTATTTTACCATTCCATTTTGTTCTGAGTGCAAACCGGAAGATTAAAAGAAAAAGTGTCCCGGCCGTGAACCGTTGCTGCTATAATGGTTTTGCTCGCGGTTGAAATTATTTTACAAGTCGCTTATTTTGATTCTGTGAAAAATGCGGGAGCACTTTGGGGACGACATCATTTAATATGCGAAGGAATCCCCGTGCTCTTGCCCGGCGTAACTTGTCCGGCGCATGCCGGATGCCGGGGGAGTGCGGGGATGATTTATTTGCATATTGCATAAGGAGCCGGTTTTGCTGCAGCGTTTAATCTCTGTTTTTTTGTTGCTCTACATGAGCGGGTGTGCCGTATTGCCGGGTAAGGATGGCCCGCCGCCCCGGCATATTGCCGAGTATCCATTGGCCAATTGTCATCCCGGTATGGAGGATGCCAATTATTGGATCCGGAAATATGTTTTTCGCGACCAACTTTTGCTCTCGCCGGGTGAAATTCAAAAATTAAATCGAAAAAATCATAGTCGTGGATTGTTGACAAATGTTTTTGCGGATAAGCTTTGGGAATACAAGTATGTGGAGGTTGAACGGCCGGGTGAAGATAATCCGGCCGGGGAATGGAATTTAGAGCGGCCGACAGCCTACAGTCCGGGCGCTTTGGGCGGATACACGCTGTATACTTATCTAAAAGATGAGACCGAACGCATCAAGCGGCGGACACGTTGGGACGTCAACGGACGGGCTGTTGCGCGGACCGGATTTTTAGCATTGGATGAAAATTTGAATTTGACTGCGCTGCGTGAGGACAATCCCATTCGTTATGGGCTCACCCGGCAAAGAACCGATGTGCGTTACTATCCAACCGACATGTTGATTACCGGCAGGCGCTGGGATATTGATTTTGATATTTTGCAGGTTTCTGCGGTTCGCGCTTTGCAACCTGTGGCCGTTTTGCATGAAAGCCGCGACAAGAAGTGGGTTTTTGTCGTGACGGCATATTGCCGGGGATGGGTTTTGCGGGAACACATTACAGAGAAATGTAATCCCAGGGCGGTCCGTATGTTTACGGACCCCAAAAAATTTATTATGGTGACCGGTCATTCTGTTGAAGTCCTGGAGGCCGGTGGCAGTACCCAGGTCGCTCAAAAATTGTATATGGGAACCCAATGTCCCTTGTTGCAGACAACAGCAAATTTTTATATTGTCGGGCTGCCGGTGCATACGCCCGCAGGAAATATTCGCCATCACGAAGCTTATATCCCGCGGACAGCGGATGTGCATGTCGGGTATCTGGCGTATACCCCCCGGAATATTTGCCAACAGGCATTTAAACTATTGGAGACACCCTACGCTTGGGGAGGGAAGGGAGAATACCGGGATTGTTCGCAAATGGTGATGGACGTTTATGCCTGCATGGGGATTGTTTTGCCGAGGAATTCTTCGGCGCAGGCGCGTGTCGGCAGCAGCCGATATGCGTTTGATAAAGGCAATACAATTTTACAGCGGCGGGCGGAGTTGGACGGCATTCATTACCCGGTGCTGCTCCAGTTTCCCGGACATATTATGCTTTACTTAGGACGCGAAAATGAGCATTATTATGCTATTCACGATATTTGGGCATATCGCGTATTAGAAAAGCCGAACAAGGATCGGAAAATTATTATTGGCAAGGTTGTGGTGTCGGACCTGTCTTTGGGGGAGGGATCGACGCGTGGGTCGCTTATTCAGAGGTTATCCATTATTAATTTGGTCAGACCTTAATTATTATATATATAATGTAGAAAACGGGTAAAAAAGAGTGGTTATAAAATATCAGGTCAAAAAAGTTATTCAATGGGCAATTGTGCTATGGATTTCCCCCTTACTGCTTGGGGCGGTGAGTGTGCCTAGAATTACAAAAGGTCCTGAGCAATTGCCGCATGTTCTGCCGGTGATGAAAAGCCCGGACTATTGGATTGCCAAATTGGAAAATCCTGATGAAGTTTTGTGCACTGCCAAGCAAATACATGAATTGGAAAGGCACTGGAAATCCCGGGGACTGATTCATGATTTGTTTGCCTATCACCAAGTCATCAGACAGGCGGCATTACTTTCGCTTTTAAAAAGTGATTATTCTTATCTAAAAAGGGTAGGGCGCTTTCGGCAGGACGGCAGCCGCATGCAAGCATCGGATTATGCGCGCATAAAAAAAAATGTGAACACACCTGCGGTTCAGGTGTCTAATTCCGTTAGATGGGGAATGACGGTTCGCCGAACAGCCCTGAGATTATTCCCAACCCAAGAAAGTGTAACCAACAAACCACTGGACCTTGAATTTAATGCACTGCTTCATTCCGGATTGCATTTGGCGGAACCGGTGGTGGTTTTGCACACCAGTTTTGATGGTGCTTGGTATTTTGTTGATTCTGCAGTTGGATTTGGATGGGTGCAAATAAGTGATGTCGCGCTTGCCGGAAAGTCAGAGCAGGTTTTTAAGTATTGTCAAAGGGCAACCTGGGTGGTGGCGGCGCACGAGGCCCTATTCGAAGATGCCTCAGGAGAATTGCCGGCAGAGACGGCGCGGATGGGTTGTCGGCTGGCATTAGACCCTAAAAAAAAGCAACACTTTGAGTTGCCGCAGCGGGATGCGGCGGGAAAGCTGTTTTTTCAATCTGGAAAACTTCGGACATCTGCGGCCATGCTCCCGCAGACGCGGCCGCTGACACCGCGGGGGCTTATTGAGCAGGCCTTTGTAGTACAAGCGCAGACCTATGGCTGGGGCGGCGGCAGCGGTTATGGCGATTGCTCTGAAATGATTCGCCGTATTGGTTTGGTGTGCGGCATAGAATTTCCCCGCAGCACCAGCGCACTGAAGCGTGGGTTGCATGCGACCCGTTTGACCCGGGACCCGGCAGCCAGGAAAAGACAACTTGCCGCAAGCCCGGGAGGTCGGACCTTGTTGTATATGCCCGGGCATATTATGCTGGTGCTGGGGACCGTGGCAGGCAGGACCTATGTGATGCATAATTTGTACGGCATTCATGATTACGATGTTAACGGTGATTTTATCCGGCGGGTTGCCCGAGTGTTGGTATCTGATCTTTCTCTGGGAAAACATAGCCGTAAAGGAACATTGCATCAAAGGATCACGCATCGTCTGGAGATAAAACCGGGACTTGACAAGGAGCGCAATTTTGAATAAATTTAGTAGCACTGTTTTGTAATCGCCCGCGATACGGAGTGCGTGACAAGGCAGTCACTGTAAATTCGATTGCAGTATCTGATGATTTCAACACAATGACACTGTTATTTGGGGAGGCAAAGATGGACAAGGATATTCGTGTGTTAAATGAGAAGGTAAAAAAAGAGAGTGTGTTTATCGAAGAATTACGCCGGGAAGTCGGTAAGGTGATTGTTGGACAGCATGAATTGATTGATGGCTTGCTCATCGGTTTGTTGGCTGACGGACATGTTTTGCTGGAAGGTGTTCCCGGTTTGGCCAAAACCCTGACGATTAAAACACTGTCGGATGTCATTGATGCCCGATTTCAACGGCTTCAATTTACTCCGGACCTGCTTCCGGCGGATTTGATCGGTACGATGATTTATAATCCCAAAGGGGAAGGCTTTAGCGTGAAAAAGGGGCCGATTTTTTCCAACTTGGTTCTGGCGGATGAAATTAATCGCGCACCCGCCAAAGTACAAAGCGCCATGCTCGAAGCAATGCAGGAGCGGCAGGTAACCATCGGCGATAAAACATTTCCTTTGGAAGCTCCGTTTTTAGTTTTGGCCACCCAAAACCCCATTGAACAGCAGGGGACCTATCCTCTGCCGGAGGCCCAAGTTGACCGCTTTTTGTTAAAACTAAAAATTGGTTACCCGACGCGTGAAGAAGAAAAAGAGATCCTCAGGCGTATGACAATGGGCGCTAAGCCTACAGCAGTGAAAAAAATAAGTGTCAAAGATATTCTCAAAGCACGCAAGCTGGTGGAACAGATTTATGTAGATGAAAAAATACAAAATTATATTGTTGATTTAGTGTTTGCCACCCGGGAACCGGAACAGGCCGGGCTCAAGGACTTAAAAGACTTGATTGCTTATGGGGCTTCGCCGCGCGCCACTATCAGTTTAACCATGGCAGCCAAGGCATACGCTTTTCTTTCCGGCCGCGGGTTTATCACGCCGGAGGATGTAAAAACAGTCGGGGCGGATGTTTTGCGTCACCGTATTATTGTTACTTATGAGGCGGAGGCCGAGCAGTTGACCTCCGAGGATATTGTGAAAAGTATTTTTGATGGGGTGGAAGTGCCGTAGTCTGTTACCGCATGGATTGCGGTTGGCACCAGGGTAGTGATGCCGGAGAGTCTATGTTTTATTCAGAGGAACACGGAAATTCCCGGGTTATTTACCCTGGGTATTGCTTGGCAAGTAGTTTTGGTTGGGTCAGTGACACCGCTTCCTCTGAATAAAACATAGACTCTCCGGCATTCGGAAGCAATATGGGGTGTCGGCTACCAGGGTTAAAGCATTTCCGAAAATGTATATCGATTGCTGCTTGGCCGAAAGTTGGAAATGGGCAAAATTCTTTTCCAGTGCTAAAAATAACTCCGGGGTGATTTGCTGTTTTGGTGCCGGCCACGTTTTTTGAGAGTGATTTAAATTTTTTAATATGTTAGCCGTGAATTCCCCGGATTTCAAGCCGGGGATGAAATGGAAGGGGCAGGACATGTTACCCAAAGAAATTATTGCCAAAATCAGGCGTCTGGAAATTCGCACCGGCAGGATCGTCAACGAAATTTTTGCCGGTCAATATGAAAGTGTGTTCAAGGGGCGCGGGATGGAATTTGACGAGGTGAGAGAATATTTGCCCGGCGATGACATTCGCTCGATTGACTGGAATGTCACCGCCCGGACCGGCCATCCTCATATCAAGAAATTTGTTGAGGAGCGTGAACTGAATATTATGCTGTTGGTGGATGCATCCGCTTCCCAGCGGTTTGGGACGCAAGCTTGTACCAAGGCGGATATGACTGCGGAGATTGCCGCGGTACTCAGTTATACGGCTATTAAAAACAATGACCGCATTGGTGCGATTCTTTTTACGGATCGGGTGGAAAAGTTTATTCCGCCGGCCAAAGGCAGCACCCATTTGTCGCGTATTTTACGGGATGTGCTTTATGCCAAACCGGAGGGCAAAAAAACAGATTTGACACCGGCATTGGAATATCTCAATGAAATTATTAAGCGCCGTTGTATTGTATTTGTTTTGTCCGATTTTCATGCGCAGGGGTATGAGAAAGCACTTGCGATCACCAACCGGCGGCATGATGTTATTGCGGTGGAAATTCGCGATCCGCGCGAGATGACCATGCCGGCGGTTCCGTATGTGGCCATGGAGGACGCAGAACAGGGCACCAGTCGGTTGGTGCCGACCGGCTCGCAGGCTTTTCGGGATGCCTATCAGTTGTTTTGTGAGCAGGAACAAAAAGTCCGGCAGGCAATGTTTAAAAAAATCAAGGTGGACAGCATTGAGCTGCAGACGAACCAGTCGTATATTGAACCGCTTGTGAAGTTTTTCCGGATGCGTGCGCGCCGGTTTCATTAAGCAGGTCCCAGGGGATTGAATTGATAAATCGTGGTAGGAATGATTTGAAAATAAGTAGCGTGGTTTGCGCGGTCTTGCTGATGGGTCTGGCCTGGCAGGGAGCTGAAGCGGTCCAGATGGAAATCGGAGACGCACCGGTTAACTCTGTAACCGCGCTGAGCAAACCGCAGGAACTGCCGGTGAAAGTTGACGTGGAAGTGCTGCTCGTGTCACCGAGGGTGGGTGATGAGATTCCCATTGCGGTCAGAATCACTGCACGCCCGGACATAACGATTGAGCCTATGGCGTATAAAAAAGCGCTGGGGGATTGGGATGTTTTGGCAGTCAACAGTACCGGTACGCAGTATGTCGGCAATGCCTGGCAGCGGACCGATCAACTGGTGGTGCAGAATTTTTTAGCCGGTGAGGCGGAATTTCCCGCACTGATTCAGAAATACAAAACCAAGGACGGGAAACCGGGAGAGTTTCGCAGTCTGCCCATAAAAATCACGGTCGCTCCCCTCCCCGTAAAAGAGAGTGATAAACCGGGAAGCATCCGGGGGTTGAAAAAACCCGAAGGTCTGTTTTCCTGGTGGCTCGCCGGCATCATTGCAGGCGTGTGTTTGGTGCTGGGTGCGGGGATTTGGTGGTATTTGCGCCGCACGCAAAGACAATTGTTTGCGCAACGCCCCAAAGTGCCGCCGCGACCGGCACATAGCGTGGCACTCGAAAAATTGGATGCCTTACAACAATCGCAATTGCTGATCCAGGGACAATTCAAGGTTTACTATAGTGTGCTTTCCGATATTTTGCGCCGTTATATTGAGGCGCGTTTTCAAACCCCGGCGATTGATATGACAACGCGTGAATTGATACGCGCACTCAAACCGCAGGAACTCAAGACCCAGGACAATGCTGTGCTTCGGAATGTGTTGACACAGAGTGATATGGTGAAGTTTGCCAAGTTGATCCCCAATGAAAAAGATACGAATAACGATTGGCAGGCGGTTCGTGACATGATCATCCGCACAGCTGAAGCAAGCGGGCCGGAAAAGACAGACTCCGGGGAGGGTGCGGGCGTATGAGGTTTGCCAATCCCTGGTGGTTTCTTTTATTGGTTCCGGTTATCGGACTGGGTGTACTCTTCTGGTTTCGTACACGCAAACCGGGCGGACTGCGATTTCCGCAATTGGCAGGCATCAATAAAATTCTCCCGCAAAAAATAGTTGGCAGCAATGAGATGCTGTATGGGATGGTGGCAGCCGGCATGGTTCTGATGACCGTGGCCATGGCACGTCCTCAATTCGGCACCACGACCGAGCAGATCTCCGGCAAGGGTGTGGATGTGGTCGTTTGTTTGGATACTTCCGGGTCCATGCAATCGGTTGATTTCAAACCGCAAAATCGTCTGGGTGCGGCCAAAGAAGTTGCCAAGATTTTTATTGAGAATCGCAAGCGGGACCGGCTCGGGTTGGTGGTGTTTGGCGGTGTTGCGATGACCATTTGTCCGCTTACCACAGATAAGCGCGCCCTGCTCAACCTGATCGATCAGGTGGCTATTGATATGACCGGCGTGGATGGGACAGCGGTTGGCATGGCACTGGCGACGGCGGCTGAGCGGTTACGTGAATCCAAAGCAGCCAGCAAGATTATTATTTTACTCACCGACGGGAGAAATAATATGGGGGCGATTGATCCGGTGACCGCAGCCAAGGCAGCGGCTGCGCTGGGGGTCAAAGTGTATGCCATCGGCGCAGGGTCACCGCAAGGCGGCATGATGCCGGTCAAAGATTCCTTTGGAAGAGTACGGTATCAACGGGTTCGGAATGATTTGGATGAGACCACCCTGCGCAAGATTGCAGCGGCTACCGGCGGGATCTATTTCCGCGCCAAGGATCAAAAAGGGCTGGAAAGTATTTTTGAGAAAATTAATCGTATGGAAATCAGTGACTATAAAATTGTGGAATTCACAAACTATCGTGATGTCTATTTTTGGTGGCTGGCACTGGGATTGATGTTGATCGGGAGTGCCTTTGTTTTACAGCATACAGTGTTTAGGCAAATACCTTAAGGACGCAAGAGAAGGAAAGAGCACATGCAACTAACCTATCCTTACCTGTTTTACGGCACGCTCGCACTGGGATTGCCGCTGTTGATCGGGCTGGGTCTTTGGGCCGGCTGGCAGCGGCAGCGTGATTTGAAAGCTTTTGGTGATCTGGAATTGGTCAACCGGCTTACCGGCAATCTCAGCAATCCGAAAAGACGCGTGCGTTTTTTGATGATCCTTACGGGGATTTTTCTCAGCAGCCTGGCACTTTCCGGACCGCAGTATGGTACGAAAATGGTGGAAGTGAAGCGTCAGGGGGTGGATGTTATCGTCGCCCTGGATGTCTCCCGCTCCATGCTGGCCGAAGATGTTCAGCCCAACCGGCTGAAACGGGCGCAGCAGGAGTTGACCGCGTTGGTGGACAGTCTCAACGGTGACCGCGTCGGCGTGGTGGCCTTTGCCGGTTCTGCGCAAATCGCGTGTCCTTTGACCACGGATTATGCAGCCGTAAAAATGTTTTTAAATTATCTGACACCCGATACCATTGTGCGTTCGGGAACAAATTTGAGTACAGCGATTCGGGCTGCGATTCAGACATTTCCTGAAGGCAGTGAGGGATTTCGCGTTTTGGTGCTTTTAACCGATGGCGAGGACCATGATTCTGATGTTTTAGAAGCGGCCCGGGAAGCCAAGGCTGTCGGTATCCGGATATTGGGGATAGGATTCGGCAACCCGGCCGGGGAACCGATTCCCATTCGTGATGCCGGGGGTACGATCAGGAACTATGTCAAGGATGATAAAGGACAGACCGTTGTTTCTAAATTAGACGAGGCAACGCTCAAGGAGATCACCGCTTTAACCGCCGGGGCCTATTTGACCGCCTATCAAGGAAGTATTGAAGCGGAGAAGATTGCCGCGATTATCGGGAAAATGCAAAAACGTGAAATATCCGGCGGACAGTTCGGCGCGTTTGAGAACCGTTTTCAGTTTGTACTGCTGCCGGCACTGTTGTTTTTAATCGTGGCATACTGGCTTCCCCAACGGCGCGGTGCGTGGCTGTTTTTTATCCTGATGATGTTGTTTTTCGGGCAATCCGCCTGGGCGGGACCGGCGGCGGAGGACAACAACCAGGGCAATCGTAAGTATCACAAGGGCGACTATGAAGCGGCGCTGGAAGCTTACCGGGATGCGCAAATAAAGAATCCGGATGAACCGGTTGTGGAGTATAATCTTGGCAATGTGCTCAACCGGTTGGAACGGCATGAGGATGCGGAAAATTCTTATCAACGGGCTTTAAAAAGCCGGGACAAAAAAGTACGCGCGAAGACATTGTATAATTTAGGTAACAATTTTTTTTCGCAGCAAAAGTATAAGGAAGCTGTCGAACACTATAAAGCGGCGCTCAAACTCAAACCGCGTGATGAGGATACAATTTATAATTTGTCACAGGCCATGGCATTTTTGAAAAATCCGCCTCCCCGGCAAAAAAAACAAAAATCACAGGACGAGGATAAGGAGAAGGCGGAACAAAAAAAAGACGGTCAAGCCCGGCCGTCTCAAGCAGACCCGGAAAAGCAGGGGCAACAGGACAAGCAACACCCTGGGGATGACAAAGAAAAATCTGAGGATGCCAAGCTGGATAAAAAAGGCGAGGCCAAACCTGACAATGAAAAAGCAGATGCAACCCCGCAAAAGGATGTGCGGGATGCACCCAAGCCCGGTGAGATGTCGCGCCAGGAGGCTGAAAATCTCTTGAATGCGGTGAGAGAAGCGGAAAAAGAGGCACAGAAGGAACGCATGAAGCAATTGAAACGGCAACCGGCAACCAAAGGCAGGCAGGATTGGTAATGGACCGGCGGGAATACCCTGGGATGGCTTAAGGAATGAAATCTATGCAAATTCGAAAAATTATTTTGGGCATCATGATCAGCCTGCTGCCAACCGGATATCTCTTTGCAGCGGATATTAAAGTCACGGCAGAGGTCAGTCCGCGACAGGCTGTGGTCGGAAAGCAGCTGCGTTTTGTTGTGATTGTAGAAGGCAAAGCCAACATCAAAGCAAATCCGGAACTCCCGGATTTAAGCGACTTCCGTGTTTTCGGTGGAAGCCGGTCGTCGAATTTTTCATTCGTGAATGGAGAGGTTTCCTCGTCGTTAACCTTTACCTATGTGCTTATTCCCAATAAACCGGGCAAGCAGGTTATTGGACCGGTGAAAGTACACTACAAGGGACAGATTTATGCCTCGCCGCCGGTTACGGTGATTATTTTTAATCCCAATCAAAATAGACCGGCCCAATCGCAACCGGCACCCCAAGGCCAATCTGTGATGCCGCAATCAACCGCACCCCAGTCAATCAACCGCCGGACCCAGGAACCGGTTTTTATCACCACGGAGGTGAATAAAAAGCGTGCATGTGTCAATGAACCGATTATTCTCAAGTTTAAATATTTCCGGCGCATCCCGGTGCTTTCCCAGCCGCAGTATACGGCGCCGGCTCTCAGTGGTTTTTGGAAAGAAGATCTGCCGCCCCAGCGGGAATACGCAGTACGGGTGAATGGACAGGAATATTTTGTCACGGAACTGCGGGTGATTTTATATCCCACCACCTCAGGGAAGTTGACCATTGGTCCTGCCCGGCTTCAGGTCGCAATTCAGGGTGCTTCCCGCCAGAGCAGGGATCCTTTTAACAGTTTTTTTGGCAGCGGTTTGTTTTCGCGCGGGCAGCAGGTCAGCCTTACTTCTGAACCGATTAGCATTCAGGTTGATCCGGTTCCGGTGGAAGGAAAACCCAGTGATTATTCCGGGACAGTTGGCAAGTGGTCCATGTCTGCCAAACTTGACCGCAAGCAAGCCAAGGTGGGTGAGGCATTGACCCTGGAAGTGCGGATTTTTGGTGAGGGCAATGTCAAATCCGTGGGGCAGCCTAAATTGCCCGATCTTCCGGGGTTTAAAGTCTATGAGACCGTGTCTTCTTCAGAAGTACAAAAAAAAGAGGATACGATTCGGGGTGTGAAAATTTACCGGACACTCCTCAGGCCGCAAGTGACGGGAAAATTATCCATTCCACCGATTCATTTTAGTTATTTTAATCATGGGCGTAAAAAATACGAGCGCATCAGCGTTCCGAAAATGGAATTGAATGTTCTGGCGGGCGAGACCCAGGCTGAGAATTCCGGCATGACCCAGACCGAAGAACCTGCTGTGGATTTAGGTGTGAAAATTATTTCTAAGGATATTCGTTATTTAAAGACAAATCTGCCTTTAAAACCGGGTCAGGCGGTTTTACCCGGCTGGTTCTGGGTCTTGGGGTTCCTTGTTCCGCCAATTTTACTTGTTCTGCTCCGTTTTTGGCAGCAGCATCAGGCCCGGCTGGCGGCAGATCCGCGTTATGCCCGGAAAATTATTGCGGATAAAAGTGCGCAAAAAGCACTGAATCAGGCTCGGCATGCGCGGAAACAAAAAGATGCCAAACTATTTTATACAGTATTGGCACAAGCTGTCTCCAGTTATTTGGCGGATCGGATGGGGGTCTCCCGGTCCGGTATTACGCAGCGTGAAATGATTCAGAAGCTGCATAGCCGGGGGGCAGGGAAATCGTTGACAGACGAATTAGTGAAGTTGTTTGATGAAACTGATTTTGCACGATTTGCACCCGGGCAAGCGGACCCGGAAGCCATGGCGATGTTGGAAAAGAGAGCGGAGGATTTATTGCTCCGGTTCAAACCCATTTTGTCAAAGGAGGCCAAACAATGAAGCGGGTTTTTGTGATTGGCCTGCTGTTGGCGGCAGTGCTGAGTTGGGTTCCGGTCCACGCAGTGGAGAGTGTCTTTGAGCAAAAGAGCGTTCAGGCCCGGGAGGCGTATGATCAGGGGGATTATGCCCAGGCATTGGCGTATTACCGGGAATTGCAGTTAAAAGGGTTGGCCAGTGCTGAGCTTTACTATAATCTGGGGAACACAGCGTTTAAACTGGGAAAGCTTGGACAGGCCATAGCTTACTACCGTTGGGCGCTGCGAAGAGATCCGAGTGATGCGGATATTTTTTATAATTTGGAATATGCCAGACAGCAGGTGAAGCGGCCCGGGGATAAAGCAGGACCGATTAGTCGCTGGCTTTTAAAGGTTTTTAATCGTTTTTCCGGACAAACCATCACCTTGGGCGCATGGGGGGCATATGTTCTTTTTTGCGTCTGTTTGGGCGGCATCATCCTGACGAACCGGAAAAAATACTTTTGGCAGTGGGCTGCCAGTATTGTTAGTGCGTTATTTTTAATTTTAGCGGTATGGGCAGCTGTCCGGATCACAGTTGAGCGCCAGGTGCGCTGGGGCGTGGTTGTGAACAATCAGGTTGAGGCCAGAAATGGTCCGGGCAAGGAGTATCAAGTTGGATTTATTGTTCCGGAAGGGCGTGAGGTTAGAATATTAGGGCAGGACAAAGAGTGGCAGGCTATCGGACTCTCGCCGGAAGGGTTTAAAGGTTGGATTCAACGTACAGAAGTATGGGAAGACCGGTAAGAGGCAGCATCATCTGAATACGGAATAACTTAAAAAAATTCAAACAAATTCCTTTTAAATGAGTCAAACAGAATACGAACTGAACTAAAAAACCGCCGGTATCAAAGTAGTTAAAAAGAGGAGATTGATATATTAAAATTAATATATCACGCTCCATGGCCACTTCTTTCAGTTCTTTTTCCAGCTGACGCACCTTTTCGTCCTGAGGCATCATATATCCTTTACCAGGAAACGCTGTCTGACCATGTTTCTTGAATTTTTCCACCCAGTTATACAGTGTGCCTCCTTTAATACCCAATTCTCGGGCTACTTCTATCGCCGGCCGACCTCTTTCAACAACCAACTTTACGGCCTCTTGCTTAAATTCTTTGGTATAATTGTTCATGCTTTTCCCCATTCCACACCTCCGATAAGTTATTTTAGTTTTCTTTCTTCGGTGTGTCCACTAAATCAGGGGAAGTTTATATGGCATATCCCAATCCAGCCAGAGATCAGATGAACTTCATGTTTCGGGTAATGGAAGATTGTGATGTGAAGGTTGAGATATATAATATGAATGGTGAAAAAATCGCTGAGATTGAGGAATTCAAGACCGCTTCAGACAATGCGGTTGTGACCTGGAACTGTTCGGATGTGGCAGCAGGGATTTATTTGGTGAAAACGAGTGTGGGAGATAAGGTGCTGGAGATAAAGAAGATTGGGATATTGAAGTAACTGCAAAATCTTATCCGCAGATTACACAGATTACGCAGATTTTAAAGGCAAAGAAATAGTATTAAAAGCCAAAGGAAAAATAGGGTTAAGGCACAATAGAGTCAAAGGTATAAAGCGGAATCAAATTTAAGATATTGAATATATTTTTTAGCAATGAAAAATAGTGAAATTTTTGTGTTTGATTTTAACCCTAATAAAGATTTTAATCTGCGAAATCTGTGTAATCTGTGGATAGCGATTTAAGTGCATGAAAGCCTCTGGATCTCTTGTACTGCAATGCAGTACCGTTTGAAGCACGCGGCGATGACAGGCGCAATTGTCATTCCTGCGGAAGCCCCTGGATAAAATCATCCAGGACGAAGGAATCCAGAGACTTAGAATCAAAGCCACTGGATCCCCGATAAAGACATTCGGGGATGACGGGCTAGAGATTACAGGCGCCAAATATTTTTAAGTTTCCCAATTTTCCCCGCATGGAATTCCAACAATATCAGTCTAACTCAATGATTCCTAAATAAATGGTTCAGCAGGAAGTGCACAAAAAAATGTGATATACTTAAAATTTGTTCCATTTGGAACTCAAGGAGGGCATCAGTGAAATTGGAAATCAAACATTTTACGTATTTTTTCATTCTGATGGGATTGATGCTGGCAGGTACACAATCCGTTTATGCAGGCAACCTATCCACCCAAGAGATTTTGGATCATCTCAAGGCACATCAGGAAAAAATTCAAAGTATCGAAGCGGATTTTACAATGATCGTGTTTGGCATCGGCGGGATGAACCTTGAACATATAGGTCATTACAGCTATGCAGCACCGGATCATGTCCTCATGACCTATACAAAACCAACCCAGCAAGTCATCAAGACGGAAAATGGAAAATCATATATGTCCATCGCCAACGGACCATTTCAAGAAATACCAGTTTCCAGCCAAACAGCGGATATGAATGCCGATCTTTTTCAAAATGCCTTTCTTGCGCAATTTTACCTGGAAATTGACACGGCCACACCGCCTGAAAAGGGCTATTTATACAAGGTGATCGGTTACCACAAAAACAAAGACGGCGGGATAGCGACCAGTGAAACCGTCCGCAATCCAAAGGCCGTAGAAATCATTTATGACAGCAACCGGGGATTGGTCACACAGATGAATTTTACCGGTGCCGGTCCCATGCCGCCCATGGAGGTCAAAACAGTCTATGAGCAAAAGGACGGATGCTGGGTGCCCAAAAGCGTGTTCACGCGGGTGATCACGCCGGCGGGTGCGATCGCGAGTGTGGTTCAATTAGAGAATAAAAGAATTACACGGATAAAAGAGAATTACACGAATTAAAAACAAATGAAAAACGAATTGAAGGTGGATAACACGAATGGTTAATCAGAAAGAACCGAAAACATACAGCATTATTGGTGCTGCGATGGAAGTTCATAAAGAGCTGGGATGCGGGTTTCTTGAATCGGTTTATCAGGAGGTGCTGTCCAAAGAGTTGGCCACCAGAGAAATTCCATTTAAACGGGAAGTGAAATTGCCCATAGTCTATAAAGGAGAGAAGATTTGCAAACATTATAAAGCAGACTTTGTTTGCTATGATGAAATAATCGTTGAAATAAAAGCGTTGGAATTTACCGGGAAGTTGGTAAAAGCCCAAGTGGTGAATTATCTGAAAGCAACGGGGTTTAAAGTTGGCTTGTTGCTAAATTTTGGCAAGGAATCGTTGGAGTACAAGAGGTTTATAAACTGAATTGATAAAGAATTACACGAATGAAAAGCGAATTATACGAATGAATTCGTCTTCAATTGATTTTCAATTCGTGAAATTCCAAATCAGGAGGATGAATGCACCGCACACTATTTTCAACCACATTAATTCTATTCACAGCACTTCTGTTATCCACCCAAGTCGCAAGAGCGCAATGGGTCCTGGACGGGGACATGAATGCAGACGGAAGCCTGAATGTTGATCCCGGGCAAAACGCGTACTATCCCAAGATCGCGACGGACGGGACGTATCCCTACGTGGCGTGGAAAGAAAACAGCGGCACAGCCTACCAGGTTTATGTCAAGCGGTACAATGGCATCCAGTGGGAGCAGCTGCCCAATGACGGCACTAGCCTGAACACGGATTCAAGTAACAGCGCGGACCGTCCTGCGATTGATATCTCGGACGGGATACCCTTTGTGACTTGGACTGAAGTGGAAGCAAGCGGCAATACCTTGGTGTATGTGAAGCAGTGGAACGGAAGCGCCTGGGAGCAGATGGGTACCGGTGCGCTGAATTTGGTGGCAGGAGACGAGACCGGTGAACCGGATGTGGCCGGATACAACGGCACACCCTATGTGGCTTGGCGTGAATTTAACAAAGTGTATGTAAAAATGTGGAACGGCTCGGACTGGGACCAGATCGGCGGAGAATTGAACATCCCCGCAAATCCTGCCAGAAATCCGGATATCGAAATGGATGGTGCAACCCCCTATGTGGCATTCATGCGTACTTATGGATCGTATTCCTATGTAAAAAAATACAATGGCAGCAATTGGGAACTGGTTGGTTCGGGATTTATCAACAACAGCATCAATGAAAGCGCTGATTGGCCGAGCTTGGAAATTTATAATGGGACACCTTATGTCGCTTTCCAAGCAAGCTCAACCGGAAATCCGGAAAAAATCTACGCCAAATATTTCAATGGCACAGCCTGGGAACAACTGGGCGGGGCATTGAATGTGGATGAAAATCGGGATGGTTACGGACCTATATTATCACTATTAAATGGCGTTCCCTATGTTCTGTGGAATGAAGATTATCCAGGTTCTTTATATTTGTATATGAAACACTATACTGGTATTGGTTGGGAACTGGATGAAGGCCCTTTGAATATTGATATTAATGAATATGCCCGTTATTGTTATCTGGATTGCAAAAGTGGGACTCCATACGCTGTTTGGTATGAAGATGTGGGTGTGTTACGGCGAGTATTTGTAAAACACTATATTACCCCTACCGCATCGCAGACTGCCACAATCACTGAAACCGCCACGATCAGCCCGACGGCGACGATCACGCCGACCGCAACCATCACACCGACCATAACTCAGACTTCGACAATCACCCAGACCGCGACGATTAGTCCCACATCAACGATCTCGCCGACTGCGAGTCCGGGAATTGTCGTGGCAGAGGATGAGGTCCTGGCGTATCCCAATCCAGCACAGGACCGGATGTATTTCAGGTTCAATTTCAGCGGAGAGGCTGAAGTCTTGGTGGAGATATTCAACATGACAGGCGACAAAGTGTCCCAAATTCGTGAAATTGTATCTCATTCGAGTAATTCCATATTATGGGAGTGTGGCGACATGGCGGCAGGGATTTATCTTGTAAAAGTCAAAGTGGGGGATGAAGTGAAAAAGATCAAGAAGATCGCAATACTGAGGTAAAAACAATTACACGAATTAAAAGCGAATTACACGAATTAATTCGCCTTTAATTGATTTTAAATTTGTGAAATCCCAAATCAGGAGGATGAATGCACCGCACACTATTTTCAACCACATTAATTCTATTCACAGCACTTCTGTTATCCACCCAAGTCGCAAGAGCGCAATGGATCCTGGACGGGGACGTGAATGCAGACGGAAGCCTGAATGTTGATCCGGCACAAAACGCGTACTATCCCAAGATTGCGACGGACGGGATGTATCCCTACGTGGCGTGGAAGGAAAACAGCGCCACAGCCTACCAGGTTTATGTGAAGCGGTACAACGGCATCCAGTGGGAGCAGCTGCCCAATGACGGCACTAGCCTGAACATGGATTCAAGTAACAACGCGGACCGGCCCGCGATCGACATCTCGGACGGCACGCCCTTTGTGACCTGGATGGAAGTGGAGGCAAGCGGCAATACCTTGGTGTATGTCAAGCAGTGGAACGGAAGCGCCTGGGAGCAGATGGGTACCGGTGCGCTGAATCTGGTGGCCAGTGATGAGACCGGCGAACCGGATGTGGCCGGATACAACGGCACACCCTATGTGGCCTGGCGGGAATTTAACAAAGTGTATGTAAAAATGTGGAACGGCACGGACTGGGACCAGCTTGGCGGGGAGTTGAACATCCCCGCAAATCCTGCAAGAAATCCTGATATCGAAATGGATGGTGCAACCCCCTATGTGGCGTTCATGCGTAGTTATGGATCATATTCCTATGTGAAAAAATACAATGGCAGTGATTGGGAGCTGGTTGGTTCGGGATTCATCAACAACAGCAGTGCTGAAAGCGCGGATTGGCCGAGCTTGGAAATTTATAACGGCACACCTTATGTTGCTTTCCAAGCAAGCTCAACCGGAAATCCGGAAAAAATCTATACCAAATACTTTAATGGCACAGCCTGGGAACAACTGGGCGGGGCATTGAATGTGGATGAAAATAGGGATGGTTACGGACCTATATTATCACTATTAAATGGCGTTCCCTATGTTCTGTGGAATGAAGATTATCCAGGATCTTTATATTTGTATATGAAACACTATACTGGTCTTGGTTGGGAATTGGATGAAGGCCCTTTGAATATTGATATTAATGAATATGCTCGTTATTGTTATCTGGATTGCAAAAGTGGGACACCATACGCTGTCTGGTATGAAGATGTGGGTGTGTTACGACGGGTATTTGTAAAACACTATATTACTCCTACTGCATCCCAAACCGCTACAATCACTGAAACCGCTACGTTCAGTCCGACGGCTACGATCACGCCGACCGCAACCGCGACACCAACCATCACACAGACCGCGACGATTAGTCCCACAGCAACGATCTCGCCCACCAGCACATCCACACGGTCATTGGCAGGGATTGATCTGGGCAACAAAGCAGTGATGGCATATCCAAATCCGGCACACAGCGAAATGAATTTCCTGCTGCACCTGGATACAGCTGCCAAAGTAGAAATTATGATCTATACCATCAGCGGGGATTTAGTGGCCAAACTGGAAGAAACCTTGCCGGCCGGGCGCGGGCAGGTTGTGAAGTGGGATTGCCAGACAGTGGCTAGTGGGATCTATCTTGTGAATATTGTTGTGGGTGGCAAAAGTCAAGGCGTGGAAAAAATCGCGGTTTTGAAGAAATAGTTCGAAAGGATTTCATGTTTTGTTGGTCATAACTTAAGAGGATATTGAAAGCCAAAGAACGAGAAAAAAACGATGCAAAAGGAGAAAGTTCAATGAACAAAAAGGGACTTGTAATCATGATGATCGGCATACTCAGCACCTCACTCGTGTTTGGCATGGGCAAAGTCGATGCGGTGGATGAAGGAACCAACGAAGTAAAAGCGACACCGACGGTTGGACATCGCTATTCATTTAACGATTCTGATCGGGCCAAAACAGCTGATGAAAAACGGAGAATTCTTCTGGAAATCATTAAATATGAACCTGAAACCAATGAAGATTGGGCTATTTCTGAAAATGCCCAAACTCAATACAACGCTTTAAATGAGTTCATGGGCCTGGATCCAACCAAGGCGGAAATTGAGACGGTTATTGATAAACTCTATTCAGCAAAAAGTAGCCAGGCAAAAAGAAATATAATGGAATTTTTATCATATTCTCAATACAAAGACATCGTCGCTGTCGCTTTTAAAAAAGTCGCGGAAACAGATGAGGATTTATCTGTCCGTGGGTATGCGATGGGAAGGTTGATTTCAATGGGTGATGAAGAAAAAGGATTTGAGTATATGAAAAAATTAATTGATGTGATGGATATTAAAAAAGAGATTATTAGTAATTTTATAATATTCCTTAATTTTGAAAATGAAGAAATAAAAGAAAAGATGAAATCTTATTTGCTTGCATTGAGAGACAATCAAACCAAAGGTGAAATGATCAGGTGTTATGCCGCGCTAATTTGTAATAAAAAATATAAGGTGCTCCTTTCCCCTTATTATCCAATAATCGAAAAATTCATCCTAAACTCAAATGTCGAAGAAAATGAAGTAAAAATAATTTTAGGAAAAATAGAATATTTAAGCCGAAAAAATGATCCAAATGCCAAAAAAATCATGGCCAAAGCTAAAAAATCAGGAGGCACGGCAGTGAAAGAATTGCTTAAGAAATGGAACAAGTAACATGAAGTGAAATCATGAAGTAGAGGTATAAGGCAATGGGCAGTCGCAGGTTGTTTGGAAGACTATTTTGGTTAGGCATATTGCTGTTGGGCGTTACAGTAAGCGGTAATGCAGCAACTTCTACATATGATGCTACAGAGGCGACAACTTATGCAAATACTTGGTGGGGTATTACAACTTTAAATAATGAATTTAAATGGAAAATATACAACACTTGGAAAAACACCAATGAAGGTGATGATGATATTAGCGAAATTGAAGAAAATGGCGTAACACGTGACCTGCCCAAATACACGACACCTTATTTCAACCACTACATGCGCCCTGATAAAGAAGGTAATTGGTTCACTGATTGCGCGCACTTTGTATCCCAGTGTTTAACTGCTGGTGGACTCAGAGAAGAAATGAATACTTATATTAAACGAATATCACGGACAAAGCCCGACGAGAATACAAGTAAAACACTCCGCGATTATGGCGGGCTCAGATTTGAAGACGGGACAAACGATCACAATCCGAATAACGGTTATATTAAATATCCTGTTGGCAATATCATAGCTGCATATTCACAAAGCATGAATAATAATGATTGGTCGGTTGTTGTCAATACCCGGCCGCGGAATGCAGGGATTTATAAAAACAATGACGGGATTTATGAAAACGAACTGAGCTTGATGTCCTATTTGCTCCATGAATACCATGCACAATATTTTTGTGGCCAAAGGCCAGCCAATTTAGCTGCCGGTGATGTTTATTTTCCGACTAAAAAACACGCAACCATTATCAACAAGGATAGCGCTGATGAAAATAATTTGGTCTACACCGCCCATAATACGGATGTGCGGGATGAACCTATACCGCCAAATTATAAATATGATCGTCATTTTTTCCATATGGTCCGCTCGGTACCTTATGTCAAAAAAGTAATTCTCAAACAAAACGAAAAGACTATTTACCAGGCACAGTGGAATGGCGAAACCGGCGGCAATGCCCGCACATTGAGTCGCACAACCCAAGCTGCGGATTATTCTGCAAATATTACAATTACAGTTGAATTTAATCAATCCGTACAAGATGAAAAAATACCCTATATTGAAAAAGGCGGTGTTGTCGTAAAAATAAAAGGCAACAATAACTATGAGTTTGAAATCAAAAACGGGATCTTGAGCTCCAATGGTCTGGGATGGACCGGCTATTTATTACCCGTGCAAATGAAAGAAGACGGACTCAATGGTATTTATACGCTTGACATCCAGGCGACAAGTTATTCGGATGACTGCAATCAACTAGATGGTAATCCGGGAACAGTTGCGCAATATATCCAGACAGACAGCAACGGCAAGACGACCTTTTCAAATTACGAGAATGCGGCCGGGACCAATGTTCAGCACGATAGGTGTCATGAATTTTCCATTGACAATGGACCGCCCTACATGAAACAGATCAAAATCCTGCAAGCTGAAAACGGGCAGGAGGTTGTCAAATACCAGGCTGATTATCAAATCAACAGTAACCAGGAACTGGAAAAAACCGTTTCCAGTGATTTGCCGCTTTATTCAGGTGAGGCGATCGTGGAAATTCGGTTCAACGAGATGTTCGCCGACCCGGTTAATCAATTGGCCTTTCGCGCTTATTCCAATGACCAGCAAAATTATGTATCCATCCCGGTCACTGGGCAACTAAGCTATACTGCTGACGACCTGCCCAATAGTGCATGGCGCGGTTGGATCGATCCGAAAATTATTGCCGAGCGGGTATTTTCGATTGATCCCGGGACCAATAGCTATACCGTGAATTTGGAATTGGATGAGCTGAACAGTGCGACCAAGATCCGGGATATGCAGGGCAATCCAATGGCCACGCAAGTACAGATTCCCGTGACCTGGCGCGGGTCGTCGGAATGGGTCGTCAACCTGCTGGCTTCATCGTTTCATTTTTCCGACCCGCAACCCATCTTCACCCTTTACAACAATTCAACAGGAACCGGACACTATCAGGTGGAGGCGTCTTTCAAGGGTGCTGGGAACTTTGGTTTGGGACAGGTAAGTTATTTCAATTGGGTGCTGGATTATGATTTAGGCAGTCATAGCATTGTCACAGATACCAGCGACAACACCTCAACAGCGCATGCTGTTTTAGAAAACGGAAAAAAGCTCCTTCGCTTTGACTGGGACGGGGCCAACCGGCAGGGCATCCATTTATATGATGAAGATATTTTCATTGAAGTCAAGGTGACGGACGAAGTCGGCAATGTGACCGTCGACAATTCGCAATCCTTTAAGATCACGCCGGACGGGGTGGTCTATGATCCTGCGGACCCGGCCCGGTCGCGCGAGCAAATGATTGAGCAGTACGGCAACACGGCCAATAAGATGTTCTTTTTGCAAAGCATGTTCTCCATGGGCGGTGCGGAGTTCGGCAATACCCGGGCATTGCTCAAAAAATCCGGCGTGGATTTCCGGCCCTTCAACCTGTTCGGTGAGGCCAAGGCTGGGGACGATATCGAGACCAAAGTCTACAACATCAAAGAGCAGGTGGATGCTTTTGCGGCCAACGCGGCGGACAAAATTACCATGGTGGCCTGGGGCGAGTCCGGGCTTTTGGCGGAAAAGTATTTACAGGACTATATGCCCACGGACAAGGTGGCAAAATTAATCACAATCGGCACACCTTTGCATGGTGTCAACAGCATCCCCATGGCGACTCAATCCACGGCCATCAGCATCCTGTTGAAACCCGCTGTAACGTGGATTGAGCAGCTCCAATTGGACGGCATTTTAAATGCCATCACAGCCAAGGCGGGTAAATACGGGCCGGACATGAACTTTCTCACTGTTCTGCAAAAAATCAACCGCAATGACATGGTGATCAATCCCCTGAATTTCATCGGGCTATTCCTGAAACGCCAAGATTTGGCCAGGCATTTTCAAGCAGATTCCGAACTCCTAAAGGACTTGTCCCGGTTCAGTGCTGAAGATCACGGTTTTGAAACAGCCAGCATTTCCACCGCCCTCTGGCCGGATATGGGTCTGGCGCAACCAGCGATTATTGCGGCTTTTACGGGATTCGGCTTTGCCGGACTTTATCAGAATATGGAACTGTTTTCTTTTGGCAGCAAAACCTACAACAACATCAATGAAGAATTGGCAGAATTGTTGGCCAACCTGGTGGAGGCTGAGATCACGCGGCTTGTGATCAATCCCATCCTGACCCGGATCAATGACGAGATCCGTAAAGTGGATGATCAATATTTAGGCAAGATCTGGAATGACTATGTGGCGGCGCACAAGGATGAGTTTTTGAATAACGTAAACTTCAATCCCAAAACACAGTTGGGAACCTTCATGCGTGAAGAAGTCAAACAGCCGATTGACGACAAGCTGGAGGAACTGCATGATTTCATCTATGCTGATGACGGCGTGTTCAAAAAAATTGACAGCATTGTGAATGAACCCATCCAGGGGGACTTGGGCAATACGATCAGTCAGGTGCTAGGTGACAAAGGCAAAGATATGCTCAATGACATGCTGCACGACATGCTCATCGAGTATGTTCCTGCGCTGGCCTTGATGGATGAGGACAGCGGCCTGATCGCGGCCATCGAACAGGATATAGAAGATTTTCTAAATAATTTTGAGACCAAATTGAAGCAGGAACTGGACCATGTACTCACCTTTGATTTGTCAGATGACGTTGAGGTCAATCTGGCGCAGATGGACCGGGAAGCGGAAAAATTGATGGTGGTTTTTGAAACCTACCGCAAAATGCCCTATGAAATGATCTCTTCCACCATCCAGGAGTTTATCCTGTCCAGCATTCAAATTCCCCTGCGTAAGGCATTGAAAGAGCAGATCATGGAATATATGCCGGACATCAATCAGTGGCTTTCCAGCATACCCTCATTGCGGGTCACCATCCCGAGCAGCTGGCCCGGTGCTGCGATTGTGGGTGTGCTGGCTTATTTGGGCACGGATTATTTAAAAAACACGGACGGTATTTCAGAAGCCGAACCCCTGGTGCTGACCCGGTTGATGGGGCTCAAGGCTGGACAATCGAAGATTGGCCGGCAGAAAAAAACAGTCAGCGGCTGGCATTGGTCCGGTGCCGCGGATTCGGATTCGATCCTGGCCATGGCCGCCAAATCAGCGCCCAAGATATGCCTCATCAGCCTGAACAACAAGGACCTCAGCGAATGGGACACATTTCCCAAGGAAACAGCCGGGCCGGGATTGTATATGATCACGCAGGACAAAATATTAAAAGAGTTCGGCAAGCTCGGTATGAACGCTTTTTTCACGGGACTGCGCGGCAAGATTATTGACAATAACACGCAATTGTGTTCCTTGCAGGTTTCCGTCAATTTCGACGATTACCGCAATGTGGAAGTCAATGACGACGGCGCCTTCACCCTGTATTACAACCACAAGGAAATGGTGCCCGCAGAGACGGCGGGCAACACCTGGACCGCTGTTTCACGGCCCATCAACCTGCTTGACGGCATGAACACTTTTGTGTTCAAGGCAATCAATGAAAAAGGCGGGCAATCGGTGCAGGTGCTGCAACTGGTCCTGGACATGATGCCCATAGACATCGCACCTGTCTATCCGGATTACCAGTCCTATATTCCCGATGTCCGGCCTGCCATCAAGGCGCTGGTGTATAACACGGACATGATCCAATCGCCCCCGGTATTTGAATACGCCTTGACCAATTTTGATGCGCTGCAAAACGATGATCCCAGTGGCGCGGTTATTCCAATCACGATCGATCCAATGATAGGGGAGACGCTGGCCTTTCATGCGAATGAGGATTTGACTGAAGGCTACTATGCTGTGCAGATCAATGCCACGGACGCCCAGGGGAACAAGAGCCAGTCAAGCTGGGGGTTTACAGTTGATCTTGATCCGCCGGCCATCGCGGTCAGCCTGGATCCGGACGGCAAGAGCGTTTTTTCCTATGCAGATGACGACCTGGCCGATAACGCAGAGCCGGAAATGATTGTGCAGTACGAAATCACGGACAGCAAGTCGCCCACTGTGGTGAACACCATCCTGTCGGTTTTGGACCAAAACGGCCAAGTGTTCTATAGTTGGACCATTGACCAACAGACCGTGGGTGAGAAACTGTTCAAGTGGGATTATAAAAATGCGGAGGGCTTGCTGCCGGGGCTGGGGCAAACTCCGGTATCCTTTTTATTGCGCATTGCGACTACGGATTTGGCCGGGCATACCACCCACATGGAATGTCCTTTTATCATGGACCCTATCGCACCGTCTGTGTCCGAGGTTCAATTGTTTGAGGGGATTGTGCTGGAGGATGACACGCAAGGTCATGTTATCAATGTGATCAACAATCAGATGGATAATTTCACCCTAAAATATAAATTGGAAAACGACGATCAGGCCAATGTGCTTTTCACTCTGATCAATACGGATACAAGTTTGCAGTATTGCGCGAGCCAGCGCGCCGCGGCCCAGCCGGAAGTGGCGGATGGATTGAACCCGGACGGTACGATCCATTATTCCCTGATGGATTACAATTATTTTGTATGGGACCTGGGAAACCCCATGATGGCCTTGCCGGACGGGCACTATGAACTCTATCTTCGCGCCACAGACGACGCAGGTAACCAAAGCATTGATCTTTTCTATTATGTGGATGAACAGGATCCGACACAAGTCATCATCATTGACCGCACCAGTCCGGTTGCGGTAGACACTTTTGCCCAGCCCTTTATCCTGTCCCAAACCTCAGTCGAGCAAGGCGGCGTGGGGGTGCGGCTGTTTGGGAAGATCACAGAAGCGATGGACAGTATCAGCGAATTTAAAAAACCGGAAGCGGTTTGGGTGACGATTCAAGCGGTCAACCCCAAAACCGGCGAAGTTGTTCGGACACTGCACGATGCTCAGGGGATCGCCGCTGATGATACGTCCACGGACCCGCTGCCTGTGATCTGGGACGGTAGAAACTCGCAAGGTCAATTTGTGGACATCGGAAAGTACGCATTCAAAATTCGGACCATTGACCAGCACGGCAGCCTGAGCATTCGCTATGCGGACCTTGTCAAAGACGGTATCCGACCAGTCATCAGCTTCCCGGACAGCACCTGCAATACCCTGACCGGCACGGTGACCCTCCGGGGAACCGCGATGGACCCGCTGTGGGATAATGCCAATGGGTTTGCCCGCTACAAAATTTATTACAAAGCAAATGGTAATCACAGTCCGCCGGATGAAGAAATGACGGCTCCGGAAAGTTTCGGATGGCTGCCTGACAGACTCGAGACTCCGGCCATCAGCCGCCAGGCGGATACGGCCCTGAATACGGCCCTGCGTGCAGTGCAAAACGAGGGTGTTCTGGCCTACTGGCATACTGAAAGCCTGACGCCTGGATATTATACGCTGCTGTTGATTGCCGAAGAAGAGGATCTGACCGATGCGGTCGGCGCGAAGCTGCACGATACAGCAGGAGTCTATGTGAACAATGATATTCTGGATCCCGGCAATCCTGATGCGCCGCCAAATCCGGTGATTAGCCTGGACTTTGATTCCCTGGAAACGCCGCTGATCTTCGACGGAGGGAATACTGCTACGGTCAGTTATTCGCTGGGCTTGCAGGATGTCGGGGCTGCCAATGTGTCCTTTGCGATCAAACCCTCTGAGTCACTGCTTGCCGTCTTAGGCGAGAACCAATCTCAGATTCATTATGAGCGCCAGGAAAATGTGACAGGTGAAAATTTTGACACGTTGCCGGCGATCAATATCAATGCTTCAACAGCGGACATGGGCGTCTATATTTGGCAGGATGTATCAGGCTGGCATGTGCGGATCAATGGCGACGGCAACACGTTGACCAGTGACCGGTTTTCCGGCTCACTGACCACGGACGGCTATTTTTCAAATGTTACCACCCAGTTCGAAAAATCGCGCTCCGAAGGGTTGATTGAGAACAGCAGCAGTGTGATCAGTTTTGAGTGTTTTGCGGACAGCATGGACACGACCGAACAGGGATTGGACAACATCGATTTCGAGACCACAGGCGATTTTGTAAATTTTGACCTATTTTATAATGGCACTGAAAAGCTGGCCCTACCGCCTGCGGACAAACTTCACATCCAAGGATCCGTGGTGATTACGGATAATCAGGTGACCAAATATCATGTCAAACCCAAAGGCCGGTTTGCCTGGGACGGCCGGGACACTTACGGTCGCCTGGTGTGCGACGGTGATTATCAATTCAGCCTGACTGCAAGCGGCAAGGACAACCTGGGCTATGCTGCAGTGACCCGGACTGTCCAGGTGGAGACGCCGCTCTATTTTGAGAAGTGCCAGGTTGCGACAGCAGCGTTTTCTCCCTATAGTGCAGCCCTGGGCAACACCGCGGTGTCAGTTGCTTTGCCTGATCATGCAGATTTGGAATTCAGCCTGTCCAAGGACGCACTGGTGGATGTGCGCATCGTGGAGAAAACGAGCCAGACGGTTGTCTGTACACTGGCGCAGGATCAATTTTGTGAAGGCGGCAAGGGCTGGTTACACCGTATCACCTGGCAGGGGAATACACCTCAACCCGACAGCAAGACTCTGGCCGGCGTCAATGACTATCAATTTGTCATCACTGCCAAAGCGCGGGGAAATACACTGAATGCAACGGTCAGCGCACAGGACGTGGCGATTGTCGAACCTGACATGAGCCAGGAACTGCAAGCTGTCATTGAGGGTATCGGAAGCCAGACCGAGACCTTTGACAGCCTGGATGTGGTTTCCGGAAGTCCGGAAATCGAGATGGCCGTCAAGGGCAGCGGATTTTGGTATCCCACCATACCCTTTTCTTACAAGCTGCACGCCAAGGGCTGGCAAAAGGCGGTGCGTTATCCCTACTGGCCTTTCAACAGCAAGGTCAAGCGCTATTATGATCAGATGCGCTTCATCATCGACAGCCCTGGCAACCAATCGCCGGAAAATCATGTGATCTACCGCGGCCACAGACAGGATGGATTTGATGTGCTGCTCAAGGACGATGAAGAGCCGTGGGAAAACCATCTGCTCCAGTTTAATAATCTGGACAGCCTGTTTGAACGTGCTACGGACATGCCGAAAATCGCGTCCAATGAAGACTATGGTATTTCCTTTTACGATGAATTCAGTGAGAGCCAGTGGGTGCAGGGCGGTGCGTTTGAACGGTTTGTGGATATCCAACGGGCCAATTTCAACTTGAAGTTCAAGCAGCCTATTGCCGGATGGCCCATCGTGGAGCCGCTTAATTTTGACTGGACAATACCGCAGAACATGATCCAAGGCGATTTTTACAGCTACGGTGACCAGTTCCGCGTCCGCATTTTACCGGACATTCAACAAAGATTCGACTTGCTCAAGGGTTGGATTTCCTATGAAGAAAAGATCATCCGAAAACATGAGGGTCAAAACAATGCCAAGCTTTATTTCGAGGCTTACTTGCAATATTGCGGATGGAATCCGGATTTCGGCGTCAACAACATCACCCACCGGTTCAGCCAATGGGCTTCAGAAAATGGCTATATTTACGGGGCCGGGAGTGAGGCCGGCAGCGAGACCGGGCTGGATGTGACCCTGACCAACCAGGACCCAGGCGGCGAGGAACCGGACCGCCAGGAACCGCTGCTGCCCGGCGCCAAAACCTATTCTATTGTGTATGACAACGGGCAAGAGGCCAAAGATCTCAGTTCTTCAACGCCCTATCAATATGTCAGTTACCTTCATCCGGTGACTTTTGATTTTGAGCAGTTCACCACGCCCAATGTGTTTTTAAACTTTCCAGCCAACAGCGGCTATCTGGTGGACGGACATGATCATTATGTCATGGAGTTTTACCCGCACAGCAGCAATGCAGCAGCAGATCAGCAATGGCGCCAGCTTGCGGCTGATGAACGGATCGATTACCTGGCAGATGAGGCGGCCGGTTCGGTCAATCAAGCCCGGAAAATATGGTTTGTGCGTGAAGGCGCGGCCCAAGCCTACAGCGTGCATAGTGATCGCTACGAAATCATCAGCAAGCTGCCTTTTCCGCTCGCAGACCAGGAAACCAAAGACGATGCGGCCATTGATTTGGTGTGCAGCCGGCTTAATGCCAATGACGGGTCCATGGATAATTATCCCAAGTACAGTCCGAAAAATCCGGGAGAGATGATCGATCTCACGATGCAAAACAATTTTACAGAGGTCAATCCGGACCTTTCCTTTATCAATTACGGCGGCGAGGGCGTCTCCTGGGCGCAGGTGATTGGCGAACTGCGCTATTGCCTGGATGACGACGGCGGACAGCGGGTCGATGGCTATGCCTATCAATTGGAAAATCCTTTGGGACTCTTTGACCTGCGCACATCCGGTCCCATGCTGCGCGGCGAATCTGTGTCTGACGGCCCGGCAGCGACCCCGGATTGGGCCACAGAATGGGGATCGCCTGATTCGCCGCCCACGGTGTGGTGGAACAATATCACAGTGGATCATTTCACCATGACGGACATCACCAGCCTACGCCAGGACATGCCTTTTGACATCGCGCTTGACGCTCAGGGAACGGGTTCAGTGGATTATTTTCTCATGGACTATGACCGGACCTGGACCACGGACGACGATGTCAGCCTGGTCGACGGGACCTTGTTCAGTGGGCGGCAGAAATTCAATGAACATGAATTCTCCATTGATGCGCTGAGTGCTGTTTTCAACTTGCGGGATTTTTACGGCGCATCATCCGACCAAACAACTGCTCTGTCGGATGTGACGCAGAGTAAATTCGCTTATTTTGTCCACGACCAGGTTGCGGACCAGGATAATCTGGAGACCGTGATCAAGGATTGGGATGTCCAGGTGCGCTATATTGACGGCAGCGCATGCGATGACTTTGATGTGGTGGATGAAGCATGGCACGACAATACGGAAACCGGCGAGGAGCTCAATGACAGATTCCGTCTGCGCCTGCGGCCGGGTGCGACCGGCCGGTGGCTGGTAGACATCCGCGGCGCTGTTACGGGCGACACTTTGGACCACTATGAGTTGTATTACTATGACAATGATGGATGGCATTTGATTCTAAATTCCACGGATGATAAAGGCAATTACGCGAATTATGCGGATGGGGTGTTGGGGTATTGGGATGTGACTAACCTGCTGGGACGGTATACGGTCCTGCTCAAGGCGGTGGATCAAAACCAGGACGTGGCCTTGGCAACGCGGGAGGTGCAGGTCGGGCAAATGATCGAGGCCGACGGCACGACCCTGGCCGGGTCAGCAGCCTATGATCCTTATAAGCGCGTCAAACTGGGATTCACGCTCAACAGTTTCAGCGAAGACACCCTGATCCAGGTCAACAACGTCAGTCTGGATGAGGTGGAGGTGGCCAACAAGCCGGCCTTGATGCCTATCGGCCCGGTGATTGATGTGCGTGCTTCCCAGCCTGTGACCTTTACAGCCGGCACAGAGCCGACCATGGAATTCAGGTTCACCTATGAAGAGGCCAAAAGCTACGGGCTCACGGGTGACGGACTTATGAGCATCTATCACCTGGCAAGCGACGGCAATCTGGAAAAGCTTCCCACAATTGTTTCTTTCTATATTTATGAAAACGGACAACTTGTACCCACGGATTTAGGTGGCTTGAATCAAGCAGGCCAGGGATTGGTGGTGGCCACGGCCACGATCAACCATTTTTCCTATTATATGGTGCTCAAGGGTGACGTGGTCATGCCCAAAGTACCGACCATTGACGCGCTCACCAGCCCGACGACTGCGGAGGTAATTTCGGTCAGCGGCACCGGGGCTATCGGGCAAACCATTGAGGTCTATGTGGATGATGATCCATTCCTGCTGGAGCACTTGCCGGGGTCATCCTATTACTATGGCAGTAACAATCAGGATGCCTATCCGCTGGATATTTCACAGGCTCCGGAAAATGACGCGACACCGGCTGTCAGACAGAATCAAACTTTTGCAGTATCGACTGAGTTGGCAGATGGCATGGGAACATATCAGATTGATGAGGTCGCGCTGCCCTATGATGGAACCCATTATGTTTTGGTGACGTATATGGATTTGGACAACCGGCCGGTGGCAGTGGCGGAGCTGGTCAAGGATGTGCAGCCGGCACAATTTACATTGTTTGCAGTGGAGAATCCGAAGTTTTCGCCAAATGGCGACGGGGTGAAAGATAGTACACGAATTAAATTCGAATTAGACGAAGCGGCGGATGTGATATTCAAATTATATGATACTTCGGGCAATGAAATTGAAACAAAAGAAATAAATTACACGAATTTAAATACAATTACACAAATTGAATGGGATGGGTTAAAACCGGATGGCACACAATATCCGGAAGGGATATATACAATCCGGCTGTTCGTGACGGATGGGATGGGGAATGTGTCAGCAGAATCCTCGCAGGTGCAGTCCATTTGGCTGGACCTGACCCCGCCGAGCATAACCAATACAGTCAGTGATCTGGGTGGGTTCTCGCCTGACTTCGACGGGAACAATGACACAATTGCTTGCCCATTTACCCTATCTGAATACGCATATATCACAGCGACTGTCAGGGATGAGAATAATACAATCGTACATCTAATTACACGAATTGAAAATGATAATTACACGAATGAAAACCTAAATTACACTCATTATTTGGATGCTGGGCAATATACTGTCGAATGGAAAGGTGAGGTGGATGATCCTGGTCAATTTGGGGAAAAGGCATACTACATAAGAATCGAAGCCGTGGATGAGGCCGGGAACAAGGGCCTGTCGGTGACCTGTGAGACGCACATTGACCTGACCAAGCTCATCATCTCCCGCGCCTATTGCACTCCAGACGTTTTCATGCCTGGCTATGGGCAAACCACGTTACATTACCATATCAATGATTCGGCGCAAGTATCCATAAGGGTCAATTCGAGCAATTCGTCTTTAATCCGTGTAATCCAATCTAACCGATATCAGTCAAGCGGATATCAGTCCATCGTATGGGATGGGTTGGATTCAAACTATCAGTCCGTGCCTGAAGGCACCTACACTTTTGTCCTCTCCGCCACAGACGCTTCCGGACAGGCGGCTGATCCGGTGATGGTGGATGTGTCCACGCAGGCAGACAATGCCTTCCCAGAGGTCTCCATTGTCGATGTCTCGCCCAATACCATCACACCCAATTGTCCGTCCAGCCTGGGAAAAAATGATGTGGCTAAAATATCCTTTGTGCTTTCCGATGAAGTGGCAGCAGGCAGCGGGCAGTATGCCGGGGACTTGGAAAAGGTCAACTTGGGGATTTATAAATACGGGAGATTAATTCGTGTAATTCTTCATGATGAAGTTCTTGAACAAGGAATCACACAAATTGAATACTGGGACGGGAAGGATGAGCAGGGTGAGTATGCGGCGGACGGGTTCTACCAGATTTACCTCTCCTGCCAGGATGCGGCAGGGCACAGTACGAGCGACGTGGCTGTCGTGTATGTGGACAATACGGCTCCGGAAATAGTGTCCCCGAGCCACAACCCGCAAGTGTTGAATGGCAGGCAGGACAATGATCAGGTTGTCATCACCTATACATTGAAGGATGAAAAGCAGGAAACACCGCAGTTCCATGTGTCCATCTTGGCGTATGATTATGCTTCGCTGGGAAATCTGCTTGTGGAAATCCTTCCTGAGACCGTGCAATCTGCAGGGCAGCAGTCAGTGAGCTGGGATGTGTCCGGTTTGAGTGAAGGCAATTATTTTTATTGCATCCAGGCCACGGACATGGCCGGGAACCCGGCGCAAAAACGCTACGGCACCGTGCTGATTGACCAAACGCCGCCCGCAGCCGAGATTGTATCTGTACGCACGCCTTTTTCACCCAATGAACCCATGGGTGACGGGTACAAGGACACCAGTGAGGTTCAACTCACTTGCTCGGACAACACAGACAATAACCCGGAGATTACGGTCAATGTATTGGATTGCACGAATGGAGAAATCAATTACCAAAATTTAATTAGAACACTCATTTCACGAATGAAATCACAAGCAGGCATAAATACTATTGTATGGAATGGAAAGAATCAGCAGGGGATCAATCCGCCGGATGGGGAATATTGCTTTGAAGTGATTGTGAGCGATGCGGCCGGGAATTCCATCTATGCCTACAGCACGCCGGTCATGCTGGATACCGTGCCGCCGCCCGGGTTTGAGACCATGAACGTGGACTCGGATATATTCTCACCCAATGGGGATCTTTATAAAGATTCCACAGTCATTGAGTATACGTTGTTGGAAGATCCTGAGTCATCGTCTGGTTCTGTCATTCTTACCCACAAGATCATTGGCGAGGCAGACCGTTTTGATTGGACGGCGGTTGGCGAAGGCGTCTATTATCCATCTCAAACCTATGATTATGAGGTGGAAATCATCGGCCAAAGGACGCATTATCAGGAGGTAACCTTTACCTGTCGGGTGGAAGTAGTAAACTATGATAAGAAAAATGAAGTTTATTCATGGCCGCTTGAACGCGCAGTGACCTATCCGTCTATTGACTATGACTGGACGTTGCATAAGGATTTTTATGCATATGGGATTATCCAGAACCCTGATGAGCCTTATGATCTTGAACCTGCCTTGGGTGATGGCGTGAATGCCTATTATTGGGATGATGTGAATGATTTGCCGCATGTGGAAGATGAAAGCTGGCTGAATATTCATCACGCTGGCGACTATTATTATTGGCGGGATCGGCAGTATTATTATAGCTATCCTTATGCTATTGCACCTGCCACGTGGCAGCGCACAGAAGACACGCCTTATTATGACTGGGGCCTGGGCGGGCCCGAAGGATTGACAGAAGAGATTATCAATGAACACGGCATGCCTGAAGACGTGTCGGTGACAGATGATTTTCAGGCCTGCTGGCGCGGGTATTTGTACATCCCGCCGCATGATCAAACCCTGAAATTCCGCGCCACATCCAATGACGGCCAGGAATTGGTGATGGTCTTGCGGCCTGAAGACATGCAATTGAACGGTTGCCTGATCTGGAACTGGGAGCCCCAGCCTTTGCCTGATCCGGAGTCAGATACCACCACAGCGATCGTCGCGGATACCGGTGAAACCAGCACTTTTGAGCAGACGCGGTTCATCCAGTACTCCATGTTTGAGACGGTGAACACAGCCACGGCCAAACTGGAGTGGAACCTGGGACCCAATGAATCGTGGGAACCCATTCCCAAGCGCTATTGGTACACGCAGGATGTAGGATCAACAGGTCACCAGGAAAGCATCACCGGCACAGCCCAATGCCAGGCAGATCAAAATCCGCAACGTGTGGACAACTTTATTCCTGTGCAGGAAGAATACAATGTGACTTATGATATGATGTCCGGCACCCCGAATGTCAACTATCATGCAGACGCGGATGCTTCGGAAGTGCAATTGTTTGTCCAGGGAAACAGCATCACGGCATTCACCTATGCGCATGACAACACCGGCTATGTACAGGATCCACAAACACTGAGTGAAAAATATTGGCAAGATATCCATCTGCCGGGTTTATATACTGAATTTTATCAGGATTTGGAGCTTTTCGATCTGTCCGCCACAACCATCACGGCCTGCATGTTTTTTAACTGGCAGACCAACCAGAATTTTCTGCCAGGTCCGGTCTACAATGCTGATCCCACAGACAAGCGCAGCGGCCCGCCTCTGCCCCAGGTGAGGGCGAGCGATTTCAGCGTGCGCTGGACAGGCATGATCTATTTGCCTCAGGCAGGATCGTACAAATTTGGGGCTGATTTGAAGAACAACGGCATACGCCTCTGGATCGGCGATGAGCAGGTGATTGATGCCTGGGGGAATTACACAGGCTGGCGCGAAGCTTATACGTCCGATTTGCCGGCCAATACATGGATACCGATCCGCTTTGAGATGAAATACTATGGCGAACTTTCTCCCTATGACCCAGCGCATTGGTATGAGGAGAGGGAATTGCTGTGGGATATTCCTGATAATATTCAGTATACACGCGGGCAAGCCATTGATCCGCAATACCTTAAAGTGCAGTCATGGCAGCAAGATCCGCAGGCTGTGACACATGAGAAAAAAGGCTATTATTCGAAAAAATTAAATGAACTAATCATTGTGCCACATACAATTCACGAAAAAATTACGAACAAGGTAACACCTGTTTCGGTTTTCACCAACACCAATACGGTTTACGCCATATTTTCGACCCAATCAGGGATCTGGGAGCCTGAAGAAAAGACCACCATTACCTATACTGATCCTCATGCGCAGACATACTATATCGTCGCCAAGCCGATTGGCAATGCAGGTCGGACAACAACCGCATGGCGCCGGCAATCGGAGCGACGCCAAGTCACAGCGGACAGCTTGCATAACAGCTCTGTGGTTTACAGTGAATTGGTGTACCCTGAACCCATTCCCAATACTGACAATGATGATATAAAAGATGAAGTCCTGGGTGTGATTGTGCATTTCTATGATCCTCAGTCCGGTGAAGAAGTGACCAACACCATTACCAGTTATTTCCAGCACCAGATTGGTTTGAACGAGATCAGCGGCCTGCCGGATAAAATTGATTTTATCAGCAATACGCACCAGCCCTTTAGCACTGTGACCGTGGGTGAGATTAAAAAGCTTAATGATGAAGCCTATGTGTCTTTTGACGGGTCGGGACAGCCGCGCAATGTATTCGAGGACGCGGGGTTCAGCCTGTCTGAACCTTATGCCAACCGGGTGGAATTCACGGCCTGGCACATTTCACCCACAGCCACGGACGGAACCTATTACAACGACATCATCATCGAAGATATTGTGACCGATGAAAATGAGGACCCGGGCCAGGACCGCTTGTGCGGAGATTTCACAGTGCGCCTGGCTGACAGCCTGGAGATCAAGACCCTGGAAGACGGCGTGACCAAGACCGCACAGGAGGATTACAGCAACACCTGGCTGGGTGACAACAACCAGGGCGTGATCGTGCCGGACGGCACCTATTCCTCCAAGATCTGGGCGTATGATGATGCCTGGAACTGGATGCTGGAGAGCCGGCATGTGATGGTGGATAATACGCCGCCAACAATCCAAATGACACAAATTAATGAGACTGAAATTTTACAAATTGGAAATCCAATTACACCCATTAATGCTACGGGTGTGGTGGAGATATGGGGCAGTGTATCCGACCCGCATTTTGATCATTATAGCCTCAATTACACGAATGGAAGCACACTGACACAAATTGGAAATGGAAATTTACAAATTGAAAATGGATTGTTGGGAATCTGGGATACGGCAGGCATGAATGAACAGGGCACGCTGATAGTGACGGCCTGGGATGTGGCAGGGAATTCGGCGACAACCAGTGTGACTCTGAATCTGATCAATGATACGGATTATGTGATCCGGATGCAGCCGCAGGCGGATACTCTGATTTCTCCCAATGGGGACGGGTATAAGGATGAGTACACGCTCAATTATTCTGCTCCCCAAGGGATTACATTGGATTATGTGGATGTAAGAACAAGGATAGATAACAGCGTTGTTCAATCTCTGGCAATTAATCTGGAACATGTCAATGCGGGCGGGTATTCCTTGGTCTGGGACGGTTCTTTGGCAGCCGGAGGTATTGCACAATCCGGAGATTATTACTATAGCCTTACGGCGACCGCGGATATTGGCGGGAATGCGTTGAAGGCATATCGTGTAGGGCCGATAGAGGTTGATTTGGAAAAACCAATTGCACAAATTGAAATGCCAATTTCACAAATTGTGGAAGGCACAGTGGCTGTGTCCGGGACGGCGAAAGATAAAAACTTTAATTATTATGAAATACGATATCTAAATTACACGAATTTACAAAGCAATTACACGAATTATGCGGATTGGGTGTTGCTGAAAAAGGAGAGCATACAGAAGGACGGCGAAAACCTGTGTTGGTTCAACACCCAGGGCATGAACGGGGATTATCGCGTTGGACTGTTTGTCATGGATGGGGCCGGGAATTCCAGCTATGCTTTTGCGGATGTGGTGGTGGACAATCAGGCGCCCATGGTGGCGATCACTCATCCTGGAGATCAGGATATTTTGGGTGGAATAATTTCCGTTGAAGCCATTATTGACGACCCTCATCTCATATCCTGGACATTAGACTATGGTGAGGGTCAAGCCCCCACTGCCTGGACGCTGCTGACATCAGGAAACACCAATGTTTCCCAGGCTGCGGTCATATGGAGCGGGGATACAAGTGGATTGGACGGGATGTATTCCGTGCGGATTGTTGCCGAGGATGAGGCAGGCAATAAAACTTTCGTATCCAGGAGTTTTGTGTTGGACAATGAGGCGCCGACAGCCCTCATTACCGCACCCGGAGACGGTGGTGTGGTGGGTATGGTGTCTGTGTCAGGAACTGCCACGGATGAACATTTCGGCCAATACACTTTGGATTACACGGATGGAAATTCGCAGATGACGCGGATTGAATCTGGGCTTACACAGATTGAGAACGGTTTGCTTGGGATATGGGATACATCCAATTTGGCGGATGGGACCTATGAACTGCGGTTGATTGTCACGGACCTGGCCGGAAATACAAGTATGGACACGGTTTCGGACATCATCATTGACCGGGAAGGGCCGGTCGTGAGTATTGAGAGTCCGCAAGGCACTGTCGGCGAGACGCCTCTGCTTGCAGGAACGGTTGACATTCGGGGCACAATTAATGGGACGGATCTTGAAAATTATATTTTGGATTACATAAACGCAGATGACTTGGAGTGGGAAGTGCTGCGTGAAGAACAAATATCAGATGCAATCAATAATCAAGTCATCTATTCATGGAATACAAATGAGAATTACACGAATTCAAGTGCAATGATACGGATTCGGCTGCGGGGATACGACACTGCCGGCAATGAAAGCGTGGATGAGGTGACTGTTGAAATCGACAACCAGGCGCCGGTGGTGACGGTTAACGCGCCAACAGACCAGGACTATGTGCACGGGGACGTGGATGTTTTTGGCACGGTTACGGAGACGCACCCCGGAATAACGTATTTTGGGATTGAAAAAGACGGGATTACGCAGGCGCTAACAGGCACTGCAAGACCGCTGGATAATGATCATATCTTTCGGATTTATTCAGAGGATTATGCGGATGGAGAGTATGTCCTGGAATTAAGCCATGTTGATCTGGTGGGGCACAGCGCCAATGACCGGATAACTTTGCACATTGACAATAATCCGCCGCAATTGACGATCAGCGAACCCGGCGGGAACACACCGGTTGGGGACGTTGCAACGATTCGCGGAACAGTGTTTGATCTCAACCTAAGTAATTACATTCTAAATTACGCGAATTCACAAAATCAAATTACACAAATAAATTCGGGGACAAACAATGTAAGTGATACTATATTGGGAACGTTGGATACATCCGTGCTGCCTGAAGGGCAGTATACACTACGATTGTCAGCCGTTGACCAGGCGGGAAATACGAATGCTGTTGAGAGCGATATGGTGGTGGACCATACATTGCCAATCATGACAGTGCTTGGCGCTGATCCGAATCCGTTTAGTCCGGAATCTGCAAATAATAAAATTACACAAATTAAGTTCGAATTAAACGAATCATGCACAGTGTCGGCGTGGATTCTGGATGCCAATGGAAATACAATGACACAAATTGCAAATCAATTGCCAAAAGACAATGGAGAGCAATTTATTGAGTGGAATGGCGTCATCGATTCCATGACCCTGGAAATTGCGGCACCCGGGACATATGCGTATATTTTGATTCCGACCGATTTGGCCGGGAATGTGGGTGAGTATGCTTCCGGAGAGGTTGTGGTTTCCAATGATGTCGCAGCGTCGGTTATTGTCAGCTGTGCCGTGGCGCCTGCATGGATTTCACCGAACCAGGATGGCGTACAGGATGTGGCAAGTATTGCCTATGAGCTTGGGGATGATAGCGAGGGAGCGCTTCGCGTGAATCTTGGAATTACACGAATGGGAGAGATGATTTCACAGATTGTTGATGCGATGCAAAATACGGGAACGGCATACACCGAGGTATGGGACGCGAGGGACGGCAACGGCGATGTGGTGCCGGAAGGGGCGTATCAATACACACTGGCAGTAGCCGATGGGGCGAACAATGTTGCGCAACAATCCGGGACTGTTTATGTGGACAATACCGCGCCGACAGCAACTGCCGTGTTTGCGCCGCAGATCATATCGCCCAACAACGACGGAGTGCTGGACAGCGCATTGGTTGCAATCAACCTGGATGACAATTTCCACACCTATGTGACCTATACAGCAAGGGTCTTGGATGTAACGGACCAGGTTGTCAGGGTTCTGGACAGTGGTGCTGCGGACCTGCCCATTTCAACCCAGCTGCTTTGGGACGGGACCAAAGATGATTTCAGTGCAGCGGCTGATGGTATTTACCATTTGGCAGTCGATATGGCGGATCAGGCCGGCAATAAAGTGGTCAATACGTCCAATCAAAGCATGGTTGACCTGACCCTGCCGGACACCCGAATCAACTTTAATGACGACGCTTATCCCGACAGCCTGGGCAATACTTATGTGAGCATTCATTGCATGCCCTGGCTGAATCAGATCGACCCGTTGGTCAATGATGCTTCGGCCGGCGTGGCCCGGACTTTGTACTATCTGCGCCAAACCGCGGATGCGCCGGTAGCCATGGAAGCTTTTGGACAGTATTCAGGTGGGCCGTTGCTCCTGTTTAATCTTTCCTGGGACGCGGAGGGCAATACGGTAGTCTCCCTGAAGGCGGACGATGAGTATGCTGTGGACTACGTGAGTGTGGACGGGGCCGGGAATACGATGGCTGTTAGGTCATCTGTGTTCCGTATGGACAACACAGCGCCTGATTTACAACTTATGAAAAATTATACGAATTTAGGATCAATTTCACAAATAAATGCTTTGCCGGAGGATGTGTTCTCTCTTGAAGCGACGGATAATTATTCAGGTCTGTCAGCCACAGCCCTGGCAATTGATGCGGGCGATTGGACCTATAATCCGGCACCGTTCAACCTGGGGTTAGGCGAACACACGCTGGCCTACTATGCTGTAGACAATGTGGGTAACAGCAGCACGGTTGAATCAGTCACAATCCTCATCGTTGAACCCACAGCCACACCGACCCCTACTGCAACGCCGACACCAACGGCAACTGTCTCGCCAACCGCTTCGGTGACACCGAGTACTACGGCGACAGCTAGTCCGACAGCAACAACAACACACACACCGACCGGGACAGCGACCGATACGGCAACGCCTTCTGCTACAGCAACCGTGACAGGGACAGCTACGCCGAGCGCGACGGAAACATCAACTGCTACGGCCACGTGGACTCCGACCGGCACAGCCACATGGACGACCACGGATACCGCGACCATGACGTCAACGGCGACAGTTACCGCCACAGCCACAACAACCGGCACAGCGACGTTCACAGGAACGCCGACAGCTTCAGCCACAACGACAGCATCACCCACAGGAACAGCATCGCCAATGGCTAGCTTCACCATCACTGCCACGGCGACAGCTACACCAACAGGCACCAACGGTTGTATGATTTTGAGTCCGTGTGATGGAAGCCTGGTCAACGGTTATGTGCATGTGATTGGGATAGTGAAAACAATTACGCGAATTAAAAAGCAATTTTCGCGAAAGAAGATGAAACGAATGAGGTGGGTGCTGGCATATCGACCGGTGGCAGGTGGAGAGACAGTAACCATCAGCCAAGGCAGGAAACCCGTGATTATCGGCTTGCTCGGCGTGTGGGATACAGGTCATTTGGAGCCGGGATTGTATGAATTGATATTGACGGTGGAAAATAAAAACCTGTCCACAGATTACACAGATTCGCACAGATTAAAAACCAAGATAAATAAGGATGGTAAAAATAATCATTATAATCCGCGAAAAGCTGCGGATGATATTATGCAACATAAAGTCCGCGTGCGGGTGGGTGATTGGACTTTCCAGAGCCAGATCGGAACCGGCAGGCGCGGCAGTGGCAATGATGAATTTCATCTCCCGTGGGATGTCGAGTGCGATCCGTATGGGAATGTCTATGTGGCTGATACAAAAAATAACCGGATCCAGAAATTTGGCGCTGATGACGGGTATATTCTGACCATCGGCGAGAAGGGGAATCGGCCGGGAGAATTCAATGAACCGCAGAACATGGCGGTAGGGAACGGTCGCGACCGTTCCCTACTCTATGTGGTCGATACCAAGAACAATCGTATTCAGATATTAGACCTGGATGGAAATTATATCGGCGAATATAAGAAAATTGACACCGGGAAGGGCAAGCACGGCAAGCCCTGTATGAAACCGCTCAACCCGGTCAGTGTGGTTGTGGATGAAACCGGCCGGCTGCATATCCTAACGGAGAACGGAAAAATATATTACTTGGATGACAATGATAAATTGCGTGAAGTCAAACAATGGCCGGACGGTGTTTCAGCGGCTTGTAACAATACTGACCGGCGGTCATGGAACTGAACGACAGTGAATTCTTCCATGGCAAATTTATTGACCGCATCCATCAGGCGGCACACAAGGTTGAGAAATTGGATGAATACGGAAAGCTCGTGTTCTCTTATAAGGGTACCCAGAATCATTATGAACCGCAAAACATCCAACTCGGCCCCTTGGGCAATGTGTGGATTTCGGACTTGAAATACCACCGCATACAAGAGTTCGGCCCTTATGGTAATCTGATCGGCACCTTCGGATCATTCGGCGCCACTGCCGGGAAATTCGACCGCCCGCATGGGATTGCGTTTAAACAAGAATTACACGAATTAAATACAATTACACGAATGTATGTAGTGGATACAGGAAATCAGCGGGTGCAAAAGTTCGGGCTGGACCTGTCCAGCGGCTGGCCTACACCCGGACCTACAGCCACCCCGGCGGCCCGGCTGGAAGTGCTTGCGCTCTCGGCACAGCCTGCGGCGTTTATTGCCGAAGACGGGCAGAAGACAACCATCAGTTACCTGGTCACCAAACCGGCGCTCGTGCGCGTGATGGTTATGGACCGGTTTGGCAGCATGATCCGTGATCTGGGTGAGCAGGAAAGCAAAAGAGCAGGGGAGCTGTGTTATCGTACTTGGGATGGTCGCAACAATTTCGGTCAAGTCGTATTGCCGGATGTTTATACGGTTCGGACCGAAGCAACGAGCGGTCAAGAGCAAGCCGTGGCCACTACTCTGGTAATCGTGCTGGCCCAGGGCCAGGAGCCGCCCACACCCATACCCACGCCCACGGGTGTGATCACGCCGGTCTGGACACCCACGCCCCAGCCTACGCCGAGTCCCACCTGGACCGCGACGCCGCAACCCACACCGACAGCCACGCCGGATCTGGAACTGGATGATTGCCATGCTGTACCTAATCCGTTTCGACCGGATGAAGGTCAAGTGACGCATATTAAGTATACATTGAATATAGACGCGCAGATTTTGATCCGGATTCGCGAGAAAAAAACCGGGCGACTGGTAAAGACGTTTGGCGCCTTTGCGCCGGGGGGGACGCATAGTCATGCCGGACAAAATCAGGTCACATGGGATGGCGGTGAAGATGATAGTGATGAGGTACATGCCGCCTGCCATTGGCGGAAATATAAATATATCTGCACTATCCGGGCGGAGATGGCGTGGCAAGTTGAAGAAAAAACACTTGTGATTGTGAAAGAAATATTTAAATAGATTTATTAGCTGGAAACATCCGGCACCCGGCATTCGCCCCCGCATACGCTGGGCAAGTTCGTCTCTGCGTGCGCGGGGCAAGCCGGACATGGTGCGGGAATGACATAGTAAAAAATGATCTGTTTAGGATGAAATATTCTGTAATGAACAAATTGACTGTTTTTTTTATATTGATTTATTTCTTCTGTGGCGTTTCCGGACAGGCTGCTGATGTGCGTGAGTTTGACATCAACGCCCACTCAGTCAGTCTGGGGTATAGTGCGCTGGCTTTGACCGGAGATTTCCGCGCGTCCAATAATCCAGCCAGTCTTGGTTTTGCTCTGCCACCTATCCTGATTGTTGATAGTTCTGAAAACAGCATTACACCGGAAGTTGAACCGAAATACCGGCAACCGCTATCCTTATCTCTCAGTCAGGCACGTTTGGCTTATGACCAATACGGTTACCAGGTGATGCTTACCGTGCCGTGTTTCGGCAATTTGGCATTTAAATTTGATCAGATGATTACTCAAAATACTATTTATTATCGGTTGCTTTTTAATGCTGACGGCACAGCTGTGATTGATTCCATCACCAACCAACAGGCTACCGTACTTACCTATGATACACAGGTTGATTCATTATTTGCTTTGGCATACGGATTACAACTTTTTCCTCGGCTTGCACTGGGGATAGAGGCCCAAGCGATTTATCTCAAAATCGGGGAAGATTATGCCTGGGGATTTGATGGGGATGTTGGCGTGGTGTATCAGTGGCCGGATGACAAAGGGTTGAGCGCAGGTTTGGTGATGCGTCACTGCAACGCACAGTGGCAGGCCTGGCATAAACCCTATAGAGAAGAAACGGGTTTGCGGAAATTAGAAGGTGGTGTGAATATTCCGCTGCTGGATTGGCAAACCACGCTCACGGCGATGATGACTCAGTGGATCAAACCGGATGAACTCCCCAAAGCCAGCGTGGGACTGGCGTACAAAGGATTTGATCCTTTGACGTTGCGTATTGGCTGGGATGCGGACCATATCAATCTGGGTGCCGGGTTTGTCTGGCAACAGGTGCGGGTGGATTATGCTGCTGTGATTGGTAATGCATTGTACGATGCCAACCGGATCACGATTCAAATATTTTGGTAAGCTCATAAAGCTACTTACCACGGAGATCACGGAGCACACGGAGAAAAACAAAAAAAGTAAGGATAAAGATGAAACATTTTTTTAAAACTTTTGCCCTAAAAACATTTATGGCTTTTTCTTTCTCCGTGTGCTCCGTGATCTCCGTGGTAAAAAGAATTTGATTTAAAATGTTGAGGTGGGTTATGAAACGGTTATCAGTCTTGCTGGCTTGTTTACTTGTGTCAGGTTGTGCATCCCTCTCGGTTCAGACAGCAACGTTTGATTTGGCGCAGGGTGAATTGCTGGTGGAGTATCAAGGCAGTATTGGACGCTCGGGTAGCGGTCATGCTCAATTTCTCCAGCCGCACGGGATCATAGCACATCAAGCAGGAAACCTGGGATACCTCTTTGTAGCGGATACCGGGAATCAACGCATCCAGGTGTTGGGCACAGACGGTACCTTTCGGTTTGAGTTTGGCCGTTTTGGGATTGATCCGGGCAGGTTCAATGATCCCATGGGACTGGCGTTTGACGGCACCAGGTTGTATATCTCCGATCAAAAAAATCACCGTATTCAGCAATTTGATTGGCAGGGAAATTATATTACTGCATTTGGCTCGCAAGGCAGCGGCAAGCAGGAAATGCATCGCCCCCATGGGGTGGCCGTTGACAGCTTGGGGTATTTATATATTGCTGATACAGAAAACGACCGGGTGCTTAAGGTTGATGCCCAGGGCAATCAGATTAAAATAATCGGCGGATTTGGGACCGGACCGGGATTTATGCTGCGTCCCTCAGCAGTAATTGCTGAGCCGGGCGGCCGGGTGCTGGTGCTGGATGCACGCAATCATAGAGTACAACGGTTTACGGAAGAGGGCGATTTCCTGAGTATGTTTGGAAGTCCGGGCAAAGCGGTCGGCCAATTACGGGAACCGCAAAGTATGGCGCGTTCTAAAGACGGCTTGCTCTTTATTGCCGATACCGGCAATAACCGGATTACCGTTTTTGATACGCAGGGCAAGTGGGTGCGTGAGATTACCGCCCCTGCCATGAAATCACCAAGCGGGCTGGCCGTCGGCCAGGACAATATGCTTTATGTGGCTGATACTGGCAATGACAGGATATTGAAATACAAGATTACAAGGATAAAAACGATAATGAAAAAATAGAGTTTTTTTACCACGGAGGCGCGGAGAACACGGAGAAAAAAACTTTTTAGGGTAAATACTTAAAGACTTTAAAGGCTTTTAAAGTTTTTAAAACCTTTAAAGCTTTTTAAAGCTTTAAACCCTATTTGTTTTTCATATTTTTATTTTAAAAGATTTCTCCGTGAGCTCCGTGCCTCCGTGGTGGGAAGCCTTTGAATTATATATTTTAATGAATTGGGAACAAATGATGAAAAAAGCAATATTAATCACATTTTGTGTATTATGTTTTCCTGTGCTTTCCCATGCCGTGGCCCTGCCCGGTGATCCGGCATTGCTGGAACCTATGGGCACCACGCCGGTGGCGCAGACGCAGGAGAAAGTACTCTTCGCCTATACCATCCGGCCCGGCGACACGCTCTGGGATATTGCCAAGTGGGTATTGAAAGATCCTTTCCAGTGGCCTGAGATGCTTAAATATAATTATATTGAAAATCCTGATCTTATTTATCCAGGTGACCGTTTGATTGTTCCCAGTCCGGATGTTTTGGAACAAGTGCGTCAGGCACGGGATGTGCGGGAAATTGCCGCCATCCGGAAAGCTGCTGAGTCAGGTGCGCGGGTTGAGGAGCTTCAGCCCCTGCCGGAAGGCTTGAGCCGTAGTTTGAGTCCAACCGCGAGTGAATTGGTTCGCGTGCCATTGTATGAAACCAAAGAGGAAGATGACGAACGATCATCTGATTTAAAACTATCAGGTCGAAAAAACATCACTTTGGAATGTCGTGAATACAAGGGCGGAACATCACCAAATTATTTTTCATCCGGCTATACACGGCGAGAGTCGTTGAACCTGACGCTTTCCGGTCAGATCATGAAAACCATTAAGGTGGAAGGGGAGTTTTATCAATCCGACCAAAGTCTGGAAAACACCTATATGCTTAAACTCTCGACCGATCGGATGGAATTGTTGCTGGGTGATTTTTCCGCAACCCTGCCGGATACGGAATTTGTTCTGGAGAACCGGAATATTTCGGGTGGGCGTTTCACTGCTGATTTTGCGTCCAGCGGTGGCATCGCGATTGTAGGCGCGTCCAAAGGGATTGACAGGTATGAAAAATTTTATGGTGATCGGACACAAGGACCGTATTATCTGGCCAACGCTCCGGTGGTTTTCGGATCGGAAATGATTATGCTCAACAAAAATAAGCTTATACGCGGTACGGAGTATGAATTTGATTATTTTTCCGGAAGAATAATATTTTTGAAACAGGTTGTGGATGATGTGACGCTGGTGGAAGTGATTTATGAATCACGCCAGACAATTTATCCGCGAAGTTTGTATGCCGCTCGTTTATGGAGCAAACCGTTTTCATGGTTACGCTTGGCAGGTTCAATGGTGCGAGAGGAAGATCCCGAAGAAGCGGGTGTTGTTGATGTCGGCGTGGGCAACACACTGACCCCGATCGGGCATTGGGTGCTGGGGACGGATGTACAATCCGAAATTCCGGGATTCGGAAAAGTGAGCGGGGAGTTTGCGTTTAGCCGGTATCAGGCAAACCGGCTGGTGTCTGACAAAACCGAAGGGCAGGCACTCAAGGCGGCGGCCACCGGCAGCATCGGTCCGGTGGGGATGAAAGGTTATTATCGCAGGACTTCACCGGAGTTCATGCGGGTCGGCGGCTCAGAGCAAGGCAGCGACCTGCTCAATTACGGGGGCAGCACAGATTTTAAAACCGGCGGTCCCTACACCCTGGCCGGTGCGTATGATTATAAAGAAGTACTGCAAAATGGTATTTGTGAACTGACCCAACAGAGCAGTGTCCAGGCCAGGGTGTTTCCCCAAGCATGGCCCTCATTGGGATATGAATATTTTTTTCTGGATGAACAAAATGATGCGCAGGAAAGCAGCCGGAAACTGGACCATGAAACCATCCGGCATACCGGGATCGTGGGTGTGGAGCAGGATTATTATGCAGCTTCAATTCGCGGTGAGCAGGAAAAGCGTGAAGGAAAATTGGCGGATCGGAATTCAGCACAAACCCGGCGTTTGGAAATTTCCGCCAATTCAAAAAATCTCAGTTGGTTGACCATGAGCGGCTTGTTTAATTATCAGAGAGTAGATGCATCCGGTGATAGTCTGGCAGCATTGGAAGATTACGCAGTCACCAAAGTTAAGGTCAATGGTGCTTTCAAGCCTTCGGAGCGTTACTCACTGACCCTGGCCAATGAATGGGTCTGGGATGAGGCATACGGATCGACCCGGACGCTGGACACGAAACTTAATCTTCGGCCGATTGACACCATCCGGCTGGATGCGGATTACACCTGGGAAACACTCCAGAGTTTGGTCGGAAGTGTTTATCAGCCGGTTTATACGCAGACCGCTTCCGGGCAATTGGAAATAACCCCCTGGCAGCCGCTTTCCGTGCGGCTCTCACCCAGCCTGCGCTGGACCGGTCTGGCGCAAGGCGGCGGACTGTTGAATAAAACCCGGACTGATTTGGGAACTGTGAAATGGGCGCAAATGGCCCAACTTACGCATGAACTGGAAGGCAAGCGCGAGCTGTATATTCTGACTGACAGCACAGACCCGGGGCTGCGTTTCCAGACGGAGCAGGAGACCCGCAAAGCTGCCTATGCAGCCAGGATTGTTTTTTCCAATGCCTTGTCCGGGGATGCCAAAGCATCGTATGAACAGTTTCAAAAACAGAATTACAATTCATCTTTTCTGGAGTATGACCGGTTACAGGGTAGGGAACGCGACTTTAGTCTGGGCCTGCACTCCTCAGTGCAGGCGGTTTGGCGGATGGATGGTAGCTATACGCTCACCTTACGTGATCAGGACGGCACCAGTGCCGAGTCAGTCACCCGGACAGCGTATGCCATTTCTGAGACCAGTCAGACGACCCAGTCCTATGACCTGCTTAATTCCTACGGTTCCTTGCATACGCGTCAGGACACGGCAGACGGCAAAGTCACCTATCAATGGAACGAAATTGTTTCCAGTTATCTCGAAGGATTGTACAGTCGCAACGAGGACCAAACCGGTCGGGAACCCATCATTCATACCGCTTCTGTGGGTGCAGGACTGGTCCTGCGCTGGACCAGGTTCCGCGCTGAAGCAGTTGCCAAACTGGCCGAATCTTGGGGCGGCGCAGATACGCATCAGGAAGACTACACCCTGACGCTGAATTATAATCCTGTCAAACTGCTCGCTCTGAGCCTGCGCGGCAAACACGGCCTGACCCGCGATCCGGATACCCGTGCCACCGAAGTCACCATGAATTGTAGTGTGCAGTTTTAAAGTCAGAGTTAGAGGATGTATTCCAAATAACTAAAAAATATATATATTGGCATAATCGTATTACTTTATCCACGCCGCATATACTATTTTATTGAAATAAGCCTACATATTATATAGTATTATCCAGTAACAGGATGGATACTGACAGTATGGGTTGTTTTAAATGATTTTTAAAGAATTGTGAAGGGGGATAGGGTCATGAAAGATCATTCTCAAGCCGGATGGTTCTATTTTACAGGATTTATTGGTGCAATGGTCTATTTTATTGGACAGGCAGATGGATTTTGGCCCTCTGTTCTGGGAATTGTAAAGGCAGCTATATGGCCGGCCTTCCTCATTTATAAAGTATTTCTTTACATCTCCTGATCAAAAAAGAATTTTTCCTAGGTTGACAATCTCGAAAGCCTCTCGTATATTGGAGCACCTTTAAAAAAGGTGCTGTTTTTTTGTATGTTTTATTTATTAGGAGGCAAAAATGCTTAAATTTGACAAACATCGTAGGACTCTCATGCGCGAGGAATACCATTATGAGTTGCAGGAAGTCCAGGAACCAAATCTTTACCGGGACATCTATACCTATGAGATGCCGCCGTTAATGTGTTTTAATCATCGGGTTTCACCGCTGATGCCGGCTGAGGATATCTGGATCACGGATACAACGTTTCGTGACGGCCAGCAGGCCATGCCGCCATTTAGCGTAGAGCAGATCGTGAAGCTTTTTGAGCTGGAGCACAAGCTTGCCGGCCCCCACGGTATTATCCGCCAATCGGAGTTTTTTCTTTATACAGATAAGGATAAGCAGGCGGTTACGAAATGTATGGAAAAAGGCTATGAGTTCCCGGAGGTTACCGGTTGGATCCGGGCGAAAAAAGAAGATTTAAAATTGGTCAAGGAAATGGGGCTGCAAGAAACCGGTATTTTGACCTCAGCCTCGGATTACCATATTTTTAACAAACTGAAGAAAACCCGGAAACAAGCCATGGAAGGGTACTTGGATATCGTCCGGTCCGCCCTGGAAATGGGCGTTATCCCGCGCTGTCACTTTGAAGATATTACCCGGGCTGATTTCTACGGTTTTGTCATCCCTTTTGCTCAGGAATTGATGCGTCTTTCCCGTGAATCAGGCATTCCGGTGAAGATCCGCGCCTGCGATACACTGGGTTATGGTGTTAGTGTTCCGGGTGTCATGCTGCCGAGAAATGTCAATGGGATTATCTATGGACTGAACAAATATGCCGGTGTTCCGTCTGAATTGCTGGAATGGCACGGTCATAATGACTTTTACCGGGCGCTTTCCAATTCTACCGCAGCGTGGCTCTACGGCTGCTCAGCTGTCAACGGGACGTTGCTGGGGATTGGCGAACGAACCGGCAATACTCCGATTGAGGCGCTGCTGATTGAATATATCGGTCTGCGCGGCAGTATGGAAGATATTGATACTTCGGTGATCACGGAAGTGGCGGAGTATTTTGAGAAAGAAATGGGGTACAAAGTTCCGGCCAATCAGCCCTTGGTGGGTGCGAATTTTAATGTGACCCGCGCAGGAATTCATGCCGATGGTTTGCTGAAGGACCAGGAAATTTATAATATTTTTGATACAGAAAAGGTGCTCAACCGCCCGGTGGATATCGGTATTACGGATAAATCCGGCGTGGCGGGAATTGCTTACTGGGTGAATGCGCGCCTGAAAATCCCGGAAAAAGTTAAGATCCAGAAAAATGATTCCGGCGTTATGGCGATCAAAGAATGGGTGGATGCGGAATATGAGAACGGACGCATCACAGGTATTTCAGATGATGAAATGTGGGACCAGGCACGTATCCATTTTTCCGAATGGGTCGGTTATTTACATCATGAAAGAGGGTAGGGTATGACGACATTGAATTATGCACCACCTGCCACTGGCAGTAAGATTGAATGGAAGGAAAACCAGCTGGTTGTACCGGACAAGCCGATTATTCCGTTTATAGAGGGTGATGGCATCGGTCCGGATATTTGGGCGGCAACCCGGAAGGTCCTGGATGCGGCGGTGGCCAAGGCCTATCACGGCAGCAAGGAAATTCAGTGGATGGAAATTTTGTGCGGGGAAAAGGCGGTCACCCAGGGTGTCTCAGCCTTGCCGGACGAAACCTTAGCAGCGATTCAAGCGTACCGGGTTGCCATCAAGGGACCCTTGACCACGCCGGTAGGCGGCGGGTTTCGTTCTTTGAATGTTAGTCTGCGCCAGTTGCTGGACCTGTATGCCTGTGTCCGCCCGGTACGGTATTACGGCGGCACACCGGCGCCGGTGAAACATCCGGAGAAGCTTGATGTGGTTATCTTCCGTGAAAACACAGAAGATGTTTATGCGGGTATTGAGTGGGCTTCGGGCAGTGTTGAGGCTAAAAAATTGGCGGCTTTCATTACAGAAGAATTAAAGATGCCGGTCAATAGCGAAGCCGGTATTGGCATCAAACCCATGACTCGTGTTAATACTCATCGGATTGTGAGCGCGGCCATCCGTCATGCGATTGAACACAATTGTCCCAGCGTAACCCTGGTGCATAAAGGAAATATTATGAAATACACTGAGGGCGCTTTTCGTGATTGGGGTTATGAGGTCGCGCAGCTGAATTTTTCCGAGCAGACCGTGAGTGAAAAAGATCTCTGGGAAAAATATGACGGTAAGATGCCCGCCGGCAAGGTTTTGATTAAGGACCGGATTGCGGATGCCATGTTTCAGCAGGTACTCTTGCGCCCGGATGAATATTCAGTGCTGGCAACGCCGAATCTTAATGGTGATTATATCTCCGATGCATGTGCCGCTCAGGTGGGTGGATTGGGGATCGCACCCGGTGCGAATATCGGCGATGGGGTTGCACTGTTTGAGGCTACGCACGGTACAGCGCCCAAGTATGCCGGTCAGGACAAGGTCAATCCCGGATCATTGATTTTATCCGGGGTCATGATGGTCGAGTATTTGGGATGGCAGGAAGCTGCGGATGCGATTAAGGTCGCGCTGGAAAAAACTATTTTGAGTAAAATCGTAACCTATGATTTGGCCCGTCAGTTGGACAATGCCCGGGAAGTCAAATGCAGCCAATTTGCCCAGGCGATCACTGAAAATTTGGTATAAGCGGTTTTTTGCCGGCAGCAAAGGCTGAAGGGCCGTTGCTGCCGGTTTATTTTTAAGCCATAGTTTCTCCATGCAGCCGGACCATCAAAAAGCAGCCATTGCAATCGGGTTGTCAGTAAAGGATTATGAAAATGAAGAATAAAAAAACCAACCAACCGGCAGCCAAACAAGCAGTGCTGCGGGATAAAAAAACCGCAAAAAAGATCCGGGATAAGTTTAATTCACTGGAAATGACGATCGGCGGCCTGCAACAGGAACTTCAGGAAACACTGACGTATATGGAATTGCGGCTGGAAAACCTGGAACTGTATGTCGCCGAGATACAGGCGGAACTCAATAAACACTCGAAATCCCGTGACGTGAATTCACGTTTATATTATCATTGAATCAAGTTTGAAAAACGGTCTTGTCCGAATTAAACTATCCGGAGTTCAATGAAATCGTCCGGGGAGGTTGATTTTTACAGGAAAACCGGCACGGTGTACACACGCTAGAGCCCGTAATGCCGATTTTGGTCTCGGCTGCCCGACCAGACACTTGGGGTGCGTTTTTTCCTGGAAAAATCAACCTCCCCGGACGATTTAGCTGCAAGAGCCTGCATTCATTCGGACAGCAGTGTTTGGAAAAGTGAAATGAAAAGGGAGGGTGAAACCATGGCAAGGAATAAAGTGACTGTGATTGGCGCCGGTAATGTGGGTGCTTCTGTGGCGCAACAGGTACTGGCCCAACACCTGGGCGATGTGGTCCTGGTGGATATTGCCGAGGGGATTGCCCGGGGCAAGGCATTGGATATGAACCAATCAGCCCCTATTTTAGGATATCAGGGAAGAGTCGTGGGCACAGGCTGCTATGAAGACACGATTGATTCCGATGTGATTGTGGTGACGTCCGGTTCGCCGCGTAAACCGGGCATGAGCCGGGATGATTTACTCAAAATTAATTTTGAAATTGTGCATACCGTTACCGGACATGCAGCTTCCGCTTCGCCGGATGCGGTGATTATTGTGGTGACCAATCCGCTTGATGCCATGACCTATACTGCCTTGAAAACATCACACTTTGAAAAAAAACGGGTGATCGGTATGGCCGGCATCCTGGATACCGCCCGCTATCGAACGTTTCTTGCCGAGGCACTCGATGTTTCCAGCCATGTCATTGATGCAATGGTTTTGGGGGGTCATGGTGATGAAATGGTCCCCTGTATTCCACTGACACGCGTGGCCGGTGCGCCTGTCACCGAGTTATTACCCCAAAATGAATTGGATGCGATTATTCAGCGGACCCGAGGCGGCGGCGGTGAGATTGTGAAGTTGCTTCAGACCGGGAGCGCCTATTACGCACCGGCAGCATCGGCTGTACGCATGGTCTCAGCAGTGCTGCATGATGAAAAAGCGATTTTGCCCTGTGCGACATTGTTGGAGGGGGACTATGGCTTTTCGGATCTCGTGCTCGGCGTACCGGTTGTGATTGGACGTGCGGGGGTTGAGAAAATTGTCAATCTTGCATTGACCCCGGAGGACAAAAAGGCATTGGCCCAATCCGCAGATGCGGTCGCGCCGCTTTGCCGTAAAGTCGATGCCTGGTTAAAGGAAAAAGCAGCTTAAGACAGCACGGTTTATTTTTGATTCGAGGAGGTATGTCTATGCGGGAGATATCCACAGAAGCGATTAAAACCGGAATTATGCATGCACTGAAAGAAATTCATTTTCAAATTCGTCCTGATGTAAAAGCGGCATTGCAAAAAGCGTTGGATGAGGAAGCCTCGCCGCTTGGCCGGCAGGCATTGGAACTCTTGCTGGAAAATGCCAAAATGGCATCCGCCGGTATTCATCCCCTTTGTCAGGATACCGGACTTACCATTATTTTTGCTGAAGTGGGACAAGAAGTCGCGATTACCGGCGGCGCCTTAAATGATGCAATTCAGGCGGGTGTGCGTGCGGCAACCCAGGAAGTGCGCCTGCGCCACTCGATCTCGGTTCATCCCTTCAAACGTGTTAATACCGGGGACAACACCCCGGCGGTGGTTCATTATCATATTGTTCCGGGAAAAGGATGTAAGCTTCATGTGATGGCAAAAGGCGGCGGCAGTGAGAATGCCAGTGCGATGGCGATGCTGTTGCCTTCGGCCGGGACGCATGGTGTGATGGATTTCGTTGTGGATCGAATTCGCCGGACCGGTGCGGCTGCCTGTCCGCCGTTGATAATTGGTGTTGGTGTGGGGGGGAGTTTTGATACTGCGCCCCTGCTGGCAAAAAAAGCGCTGCTGCGCAAGGTGGGTGAACCATCATTGGATGTCGAGACCGCAAATCTGGAAAAAAAATTATTGGAAAGAATCAATCAACAGGGCATCGGTCCGCAAGGGTGGGGCGGTACGGTCACGGCGCTTTCGGTGGCAGTTGAGACTGCACCGTGTCACATTGCTTCCATGCCGGTCGCATTGAATGTGGAGTGTCACAGTCATCGTTTGGCGGAGGTGAAATTATGAGCAGTGTTTGGCTGAAACTTCCCCTGCAATCCAATGAATTGAAAAAATTGACCATCGGGCAATGGGTCAATCTTAGCGGTCCGCTGTATACGGCCCGGGATGCAGCGCTCAAAAGAATTCATGGTTTGGTTACTGAGGGGAAAACTCCGCCGGTTGATTTTAAGGACCAGCTGGTTTATTTTGTAGGACCCACCCCGGCTGCGCCGGGGGAGCCGCTCGGCTCAGCCGGTCCGACAACCAGCTTGCGCATGGAGCCGTTTTTGCCTGCGATGATGGATGCCGGTGTGGTGGCTGTGATGGGCAAGGGGCCGCTCTCAAAATTGATGGTGGCTGAGCTTCAGCGACGCGGCGTCATCTATTTATCCGCTGCCGGCGGTGCCGGTGCATTTTATGGATCGCGTGTGCATGGTGCAGCGGTGGTCGCTTATGAGGAGCTGGGGCCGGAGGCCATTTACAGCCTTAAAGTGGAAAGTTTTCCGGCAGTGGTGGCAGTTGATTTAAATGGCGGGGATCTGTTTGAACAAGGCCCCAAGGACTATCGGAAGGAATAAAAGCATGGCAGTGAAAAGAAATAAGCAGCGTAATCCCGGCGGGAGCAAAAATTCCCCAGGTGTTTCAAAACGACGTTCAACAAAAAAAATGAGCCGGCGGTCGGGAGTACCCTTGACGGTGACGGAAAAAATATTGCAAGCGCATTGTGTGGAAGGTGAATGCAAACCGGGGAATCCAGTCGGACTGCGTATTGATCAGACCTTGACTCAGGATGCGACCGGGACCATGGCATGGCTCCAGTTTGAAGCATTGGGACTGGCGCGGGTACGCACCGATCTTTCAGTCTCCTATGTTGACCATAATACGCTCCAAACCGGATTTGAAAATGCTGATGATCATTTGTTTTTACAGAGCACAGCGAAAAAATACGGGGCTTATTTTTCCCGGCCCGGAAACGGCATCTGTCATCAGCTGCATCTGGAGCGCTTCGGTAAACCCGGGACAACCCTGCTGGGTTCTGATTCACATACGCCTACGGCGGGTGGTTTGGGGATGATCGCCATTGGTGCCGGCGGGCTGGATGTTGCCGCTGCCATGGGCGGCGCGCCGTTTTACCTGGGTTTTCCGAAGATAATAAAAATTTATTTAACCGGGCGCTTGTCCAAGCAGGTCTCGGCCAAGGATGTGATTCTCGAGGTTTTGCGCAAGATTTCGGTCAAGGGCGGTGTGGGAAAAATTCTGGAATATACCGGACCGGGTGTAAAAATGCTATCCATTCCCGAACGGGCCACGATTACCAATATGGGGGCTGAGACCGGCGCGACCACCAGCATTTTTCCGTCAGACGATGTGACCCGGGTGTTTTTAGAATATCAGGGACGGGGAAAAGATTTCAAAGCACTGTCTGCGGATTCCCAAGCGGTTTATACGGGCGGCGAGATTAAACTTGATCTTGGGAAATTGGAGCCTCTGGCTGCGCAACCGCATTCACCGGATGCTGTTATTGAAGTGAAAAAACTCAAGGGTTTAAAACCCCGGCAGGTTGTGATCGGTTCTTGTACCAATTCTTCTTTGAAAGATTTGGTGACCGTTGCCGGCATTTTGGCAGGCAAGAAGGTTCATCCGGATGTCTCCTTGGTGATTACGCCCGGTTCCCAGCAAGTCCTCAATGCGATGGCCAAGAACAACGCGCTGGCGGCTTTAATTGCTTCCGGCGCCCGGGTTATGGAACCATCCTGTGGTGCTTGTATTGGCATGGGGCAGGCGCCCAGTACGGGTGCGATCAGCCTGAGAACATTTAACCGCAATTTCAAGGGGCGTTCCGGAACAGCGGATGCCGGGGTTTATCTGGTCTCGCCGGAGACGGCAGCGGCGGCCGCATTGTTTGGTACTGTGGTGGATCCCCGCAATATAAAAAGCATTAAAAAATTTAGGATGCCTAAAAAAGCGGAAACATCGGATAGTCTGTTGATCAAACCAATGAAACAGGCTAAAACGGTTGAGGTTGTACGCGGGCCCAATATTCAAGCATTGCCCCAGTTTAAGGAACTGGCGGCACAAGATGCCGGGCAGGTATTATCAAAATTTGGCGATAATATAACCACAGATGATATTATGCCGGCAGGCGCCAAAATACTTCCTTTGCGTTCGAATATTACAGCTATTTCCGAATTCGTTTTTTCCGGACTGGACAGTGACTTCAGTGTGCGGGCCAAATCCGCTCAAGGCGGTTATGTGGTCGGAGGAGAAAATTATGGTCAGGGATCTTCGCGCGAGCATGCGGCTTTGGCGCCGCGCTATCTGGGTGTGCGCGCTGTGCTGGTCAAGTCATTTGCGCGAATTCATCTGGCAAATTTGATTAATTTTGGAATTCTGCCGATTACGTTTAAACATGCCGGGGACTATGAAAAAGTGGAGCAGGGTCAGCAGCTTTCCATGCCTGGTTTAAAGGCCAGACTTATTGCGGGTCAATCGCTTTTGGTTCGCAATGAAACAACCCAAGATGAATGGGAGATGGAATGCAGCCTCTCTCCCCGCCAGCTGAAAATTATACTGGCCGGCGGCACACTTAATTTTTTAAAAGAATCCCTCACCTGATACACGTGTCTTTCCGTCCGAGTCTGATCAAGATCGCAGAGCACCTATTTTTTTCATATACCCACAAAAAATCCTGAAGGATTTAAATAGTCGATCCTGAAAAAATCAAATTGAAGCTGCAACATCACACGGGCCGGACCTTTGTGCATTGTTTCTCTTCTTTGCTGCAAATGGGCCATATGATAATACGGGGACATCAAAATAACCGCCTGCGATAAACCAATAAATATCAGGCCAAGTTGGCAGGCCATACCCATGCAGCGCATTCATTCAACAATACACAAAGGTCTGATTACAATTTGCAAGGGAGTTTGACTTTTTTGTGCGTTTTCTTGCAAATTGTACTATGCCTTTTCTACTGTTTTTTCAATATTACAATACTTTTCGTGTTTTTCAGGATCGACTAAATAGTGATAAGGAAATTTGGTGTTCATTTTAAGGAACCTAAAAAATAATGGATGAGTCTATAAAATGTGTCGAAAAAACTATGCAGCCCTGGCAGCATACACTATAATAATTGTGTTTTTACGTACACTTTAAGGAGGAGAACCATGTTCCGAAAAACAGTCGGTATTGCTTTGATCCTGGTTTTTTCCCTGACCGGAATCGCTCAGGCGTTAACTAAAATCCCCCAGAAAATGAACTACCAGGGCTATATCACATCCAGTGGTTTGCCGGTCACGGCGGGTCTTCAGATTGATTTTAACATCTATGATGCACCCACGGCAGGTAATCTGCTTTGGTCTGAGACAATTAATCCAGTGACAGTGACCAATGGGATTTTTAATGAAGTGCTGGGTGAAACCATTGCCATTGATCTACCGTTTCGTTCCACCTACTGGCTCACATTTCAGGTCTCGGGAGATACCGAAATGGCGCCCCGGCATAAGCTTACCTGCGCAGCGTATGCCAATGCCAGCCGTAAAATTGTCTATCAGCAGGTGTTGACTGTGGCGGCGGACGGCGGAGATACCATCACTGTCAGCGCAGCCATTGACATGCTCAATGGTGTTGTACCCTTCGGTGCCTTACAGCCGCAACCCAACGCCAATCTCCAATGGGTGATTGAGGTCCAGGCCGGAACATTTAATGAACCGGGGACGAACGGCGGCGGCGGACAAATTATGGTGCCGCAATGGGTCACCATTCGCGGCCGGGGATGGGATGACACGGAGCTCGACGTGCAGGGGATTAAGCTGGCTCCTGGCAGTGCGCTCGAATCCCTGCTCATCCGAACCGGCGGAATGACTACAAGCGTTGATATGAATGCGATAAATATGGCTTACTTACGCGAAGTGAAAATTGAGGCTGATGCGCCGGTAGGACGCGTGGTGGATATGCGAACTTCCCAATTTTGTGAATTGATTGATTGTACTGTGGTGGCGACTGGCGGCGGTTTCAATGTGAATCTTATTGAAATTGATGGATCGGTGGAGACGCGGATTGAAAATTGTGTGGTGGATTTACGTCAATTGGCACCGACCACTAACGGTGGTATTAGTGAAAACATAATTTTTGCCATAGATGTTTTTATTTTGGAAAATACTTTTTTATATACCACCAGCGGTGATAATACAGGAACCTTTGGCGTTGGCACCAATATAGGCAGCAGCGGACGGATCAGCCATAATGTGTTTTATGGGATGTCAAGTGGAAGCGGCAATGAGATTATAGACGTTACCACGGGTGTTTTTCCGGCATGGACAGCACCTGGTCCGGGCACGCACGGTGCATTTAATCAAGCCCTGAATGGCACGGTTTTGGGCGGGTTTTAATTCGTAGAAAGCGGAGAGGAACTTTGGGAAAAAAACGCGCTAGCATCTTCATATTGGCATTAGGCATGCTGCTTGGGATGGAACAGGGAATAGCCGATGCACACCATGGATTCGGTTCGTCGCTTTACGGAGGACGGGATGATGTGCAGGATAGTGCTGGTAATACAGCATCCTCGGTTAATTATGAAGTGATTAGTGCCATTGCGCAGATCGGGATCGGCAGCAACATGGGTGGGAGCACCTATTTTGCAGATGCCGGGTTTTTACGGTACCAACTTTATTTTACGCCGACAGCGACGGTAACACCGACTTGTACGATTACGCCATCGCCTTTACCGACGGCTACTGTGACCTCGACGTTATCCATCACGCCATCACCCTCGCCGTCCGAGTCGCCGACATTCACCACCACACCGTCGCCCCCGCCGTCTGAGTCGCCGACCTCGACATTATCCATCACGCCATCACCCTCGCCGTCCGAGTCGCCGACATTCACCATCACACCGTCGCCCTCGCCAATGATTTCAACTACCAATACCCCAACCGCAACCCCGACTGACACACCGGATGGAACATTAACATTTACACCGACTGTTTCTCCGACATCCAGTATTACGCTGACCGGGACTGCCACACCCACATTCACACCGAGCGGAACCGTTACAATTACAGCATCGCCTACAGCAACACCCACTCCCAGCGGCACACATACTTTGACCGCTACAATGACCGTATCACCGACTGAGAGCAGTACCTATACATATACGCCAACCGTAACTGAAACCATGACATCCACAGCAACCCCGACGGAGAGTGCCACTGTAACGCACACCCCGACCTCGACTGAGACTGCCACAGTGACTGCCTCGCCGACACACACGCCGACCCGGACGGCGAGTGCGACGATCACACTTACGCCTACCGAGTCGGCAACCTATACGGCAACACCGACTATAACCATGACTCCGACAATTACGATTTCGCCCACCATTACGATGACATTAACGGTTTCATCCACGTCAACCATCTCACCGACTGCCAGTCACACGCCGCGTATCACGGCCACACCAACACCGCAGCCCAATGAGGAGGTTGTGGTGATTTACCCCAATCCCGGGAAAATCGGGGACCCGATGTGGATTCAAATTAACATAAAAGATCAAATCTACGCCGATCAATCCTGTTTGGTCCATTTGGAATTTTACAATCCGGCCGGCGAGCGGGTTGCGAGCTTTACAGAAGACTGTTACGCCGGTATGAACTTTTTTACATTCGATACTACCGGGTTGGCGGGTGGTATTTATTTTTACCGGATTATTCTTGATGGGAAAGCCAATGGGACGCGCAAGCTTGTATTGTATAAGTACTAAGCGAACAAGGATTTGAATTTTGTTTGTTTTTGAATTTACTGAGGGCCAAAAATAAAATACCGGCTTTCGGAAATCCCTTCGTTCATTTCCGCAAACATCGCCGCTTAAACATTTATGTTTTTACAGTCGCATAATTTTTTAATATGTTAGCTGCGAATTCCCCGGATTTCCCTGGGAAATCATCCGGGACAGGTAAACCGGGGCTGGAGCGGGATACAGATCATATCCAAATTCTCCGAGCAGATGGATGAGTAAAGGCCGGGATTTCTATTGGTCGCCCGCTTTTTAGAACGGGGAAATTGAACAAACAAAGTTCTTTTGGCGACTTTTTTTTCCGCAAAAACAATTTTTACGGTACTATAAATTGTTTTTAAATCAATGACCATGGGACAAGGGGGCGGAGAATGAGAAAAGTATTTGTGGCAGGCTTTATGGCTGTGTTCATGATACAGGGATGTGCAAGTGTGCCGACTGAAAAATCACCTGAGAAAGGAAACGTGAAGAAAATGGAAGAGGCAAAAGCAACCATCACCGAAGCTGCTATTCAGACCGGCAAAGGGGAAATTGTATTTAAGTTTTATCCCAAGGACGCGCCGAACACAGTTGCGAATTTTACCAAGCTGGCGCAAAAAGGATTTTATGACGGTCTGACTTTTCATCGCGTGGAACCTGGATTTGTCATACAAGGCGGAGACCCCAAAGGGGATGGTACCGGCGGGCCGGGATATACAATTAATGCGGAGTTTAATAAACAGTCGCATATTACAGGTGCGGTTGCCATGGCACGCAGTATGGACCCGAATTCAGCCGGGAGTCAGTTTTATATTTGTTTGGGACGCGCACCTCACCTTGACGGTAATTACACCGTCTTTGGTCAAGTAACAAAAGGAATGGATGTGGTGCAAGCCATACGTGTTGGAGACAGCATGACAAAAGTAAGCGTGCGTTAATGTTGACGTGTTGTTGGATAAAATAATTGAGTTGTGAATCGTGCGGCAGGTTGATTTTTTAAAATAGTTGGCCGATTAAACTTTTTTTGGAAAGTTACGATACTCATGATATGAAAAAAGATGAATAAAAAAAATACAAAACTTTTAAAAAAGTATTTTGAAAGTCCGCATTGTATGATATAAATAAATTAACGCGATGATTGTTAAAAAAATAAAAACATTGCGCAAGAAAAGGAGGTGAGAGAATGGCAGTGAAAAAAGCGGCGAAAAAAAAGGTGGCTAAGAAAAAAGTAGCGAAAAAGGTTGCTAAGAAAAAAGTAGCGAAAAAGGTCGCCAAGAAAAAAGTAGCAAAAAAGAAAGTCGCTAAAAAAAAGAAGTAAGATAACACCAGTAGGTGAAGTTATATTTATAAAAACCGGGGAAATGATTTTGTTTCCCCGGTTTTTATTTTTGGCGGGAAACAATCTTGACAGATTGGTTATTGCAATGTATTGTCGTTAACAACATACCGTGATGAATCCTTTAAACTGGTTCTGCGAGACCAAAAAGGGTGATAAGCATATGCTGGAAGCAGCCGCAAAACCTCCCTTTTGAAAATGCCGGGGAGGTTTTTTTCATTTCGGGAATTTTGGTGCGAACCGGCTGAAAAAAGCAATGCGGATTGTTTTGCATCAGGTGTCGGTGTATGCGGAAGATGCTACAATGCTTGCCGACGATAAACCGGGAATTGGAGGAGAGTGCCGTGTCCGTTTTGAAAAAAAATCAAATCATGGATGCAGAAAATATCCGCAGAGCCATTACACGGATCGCGCATGAAATATGCGAGCATACCAAAGGGGTGTCAGATCTTGTTTTGATTGGTATTCTACAGCGCGGCGATATTTTGGCTGAGCGGATTGCGCAGCAGATTGAGAAAATTGAGGGAACCCCGCCCCCGGTGGGCGCACTTGATGTGACGTTTCATCGGGATGATACCATGACGCACAGCGGCCGGAATGCAAATAAAAAACCGAGTCATATTCCTTTTGATCTGGACAATAAGCATGTTGTGTTGGTTGATGATGTTTTGTATACCGGACGAACGGTCCGTGCGGCAATGGATGAGCTCAATGATTATGGGCGGCCGCAGAGCATTCGGCTGGCGGTCATGGTTGACCGTGGACATCGCGAACTGCCAATTCATGCGGATTTTATTGGGAGAAATGTGCCCACATCGCATCTTGAAAAGATTGGTGTTGATCTGGTTGAAACAGCCGGCAAAGATAGTATTGTGTTGGTGCAAGCCAACCTTGAGGAAAGTCAGAAAGGGGCGTGAGGTCTTGGAATTTAATCGGAAAGATCTTTTAGACCTGGAAGAATTGCAGGTGGAGGAAATTGTTCGAATTTTGGATACGGCGGCCTCATTCAAAGAAGTCGTGCAAAGGCCGATTAAAAAAGTCCCGGCATTGCGGGGAAAAACGGTTATCAATTTATTTTTTGAACCTTCCACGCGGACGCGAACGTCTTTCGAACTGGCGGCCAAACGTCTTTCGGCGGATGTTGTTAATTTTACCGCCTCAGCGTCATCCCTGGTGAAAGGTGAATGTCTGCTGGACACAGTTCGCAATATTGAAGCCATGAATGTTCAGACAATCATCATGCGGCATGGTTGTTCCGGGGCGGTTCATTTGGTTGCCAAGCACAGCAAAGCTTGTGTGGTTAATGCCGGCGACGGCACCCATGCGCATCCTACTCAGGCATTGTTGGATATGTATACGATTCGGGAGTGTAAGAAAAAATTTAAAAATTTGATTGTGACCTTGGTGGGGGATATTACCCATTCCCGGGTAGCCCGTTCCAATATTCATGGTTTGCTGAAATTGGGCGCTACGGTGCGCTTGGTTGGGCCGGCGACCCTGGTCCCCAAAAGTTTAACCCGTCTGGGGGTTGAGATCCATCACCGCCTTGAGGATGCAATCGCGGATACGGATGTTATTAATATTTTGCGCATTCAACTGGAAAGACAAAACGGGCAATATTTTCCCAGTGCGCGCGAATATGCCAATCTCTATGGGATTAATGCCCGCCGGCTAAAATTGGCCAAACCCGATGTGCTGATCATGCACCCGGGACCGATGAATCGGGGAATCGAGATATCGCCCAGAGTTGCTGATGGACCCAATGCGGTTATTTTAGATCAAGTGACCAACGGCGTGGCGGTACGCATGGCGGTACTTTATCTGCTTTCCGGAGGTACATCTGATGAAACAAGTGATTAAAGGAGGAAGAATTCTCGATCCGGCAACCGGCCATGATGCCGCAGGTGATCTTTGGATTGAGCAGGGTAAGATTACGGAAATCACCCCTCCTGGGGCAGTCAAACCAAGCAAAGAAGATACGGTTATTGATGCAGCCAATCAGGTGGTGGCTCCGGGGTTGGTGGATATGCATGTACATCTGCGTGAGCCGGGATCCGAATACAAAGAAACCATTGCATCGGGAACGCGGGCAGCCGCAGCCGGTGGAGTGACCAGTGTCGCCTGTATGCCCAATACGAATCCCCCGATTGATAATTTGGCCATGGTGGAGTTGGTTCTTTCCAAAGCGAAATCTCAGGGGGTGGTGAATGTCTATCCCATCGCCGCGATTACCAAAGGGCGGGAAGGAAAAAACCTTACCGAGATGGGTGAACTTAAATTCGCCGGTGTGGTAGCGGTTTCTGATGATGGCGATCCTGTATCCTCACCGACTTTAATGCGTTCGGCGATGCAGTATGCCGGTATGCTGGACCTGTTGGTCATCAATCATGCTGAAGAAAAATCCTTGTCCGGCAAAGGGGTGGCGCATGCCGGTTTTTATGCAACCAAGTTGGGGTTGGGCGGGATTCCGCGCTCGGCCATGGAGGTGATGATCGCCCGGGATATTTTATTGGCGGAAGAAACCGATAGCCGGATTCATATCCCGCATGTTTCCACCTGCGGGGCCGTGCGTATGATTCGCGAAGCCAAGGCACGCGGCGTGCAGGTTACGGGCGAGACCGCGCCGCATTATTTGGCGCTGACCGATGAATGTCTGGCTGGTTATGATACTAATGTGCGGGTGAGTCCGCCGATTGCCGAAGACACGGACCAGGCAGCCTTGATGACAGCCATTGCGGACGGAACATTGGATGCTATTGCGACCGACCATGCTCCGCATTCACGCCGGGAAAAAGAAATGGAGTTTGCGCTTTCCGCACCGGGCATATGTGGTCTGGAAACATCGTTGTCATTGGTGTTGACCACCATGGTGGCGACAGGAAAAATTTCTCTGCTGGATGCATTGCGGACTATGAGTTTTAATCCTGCAAAAATCCTTAAGATTCCTAAAGGGACACTGGCCAAAGGTGCTGATGCGGATATTGTGATTTTTAATCCGGATACCGAGCGGGAAGTAAAGGCGTCAGCGTTTTTCAGCCAGTCGGATAACACCCCGTTTGATGGGTGGAAAGTCAAGGGCGTGGTGCACCGGACCTTGGTGGCAGGTGTAACTGTTTTTGAGAATAATACTATTTGAGTGAGGCGTTTTGTGAAAGCAGCAATTACCTATGTCCGTAAATCCGGACTTTATAATTATATTTCCCTGGCAGTGCCGGCGATTGCCCGCAAGGCCAAACCGGGTCAGTTTGTGGAAATTCAAATTAAGGGAACGGGTGCGCCTTTTTGGCGGCGGCCCTTTTCAATTTGTAATGCCCGGGAAAATTATCTGGAGTTATTGATTAAGACGGTGGGCCCGGGGACAGGTCTGATTGCCAATATGCAGTCTGGCAATCAGATGGATATCACCGGGCCGTTTGGCAATACGTTTACCCTGCCGGGCAAAGCTCCGGTTTTATTGGTTGGTGGAGGATTTGGAGTGGCACCGCTTTTCTTTTTAGCCAACCGGTTGCGCCGAACGGGACGAGACGTCGAAGCATTAATCGGCGGACGAACCGCGCAGGACCTTTTATTACGGCATGCCATGCAGCGTCTCGGGGTAAAAGTTTTCTGTTCGACCAATGATGGTAGTTTTGGCACCAAGGGATTGATTACACAGGTACTTCAACAGAGATTGGACGTATTGGGCGGGAAACCCCGGCTGGCAGCTGCGGGTCCGAAAGCGATGCTGCGCGCAGTGGCTGATGTGGCGAAAGCGTATGCCGTTGTCGCACAGGTTTCATTGGAAGAGGTGATGGCTTGCGGTATGGGGGTTTGCAACGGTTGTGTTGTGAAAATTGCCGGGGAGTATAAGCGGGTTTGTAAAGACGGGACAATATTTAATGCGGATGAGGTGGATTGGGACGTATGACAAAAAAAACACAACCGAATCTTAGTGTCACGGTAGGCGGTATTCGTTTGCGAAATCCGGTTTTGCTGGCGTCGGGAACCTGTGGATACGGAACTGAGCTGCGAGACTGGGTGGATTTTTCTGCGATCGGTGGTTTGGCGGCAAAGAGTGTGACTCTGCATCCTCGCGCGGGAAATCCCATGCCCCGCGTAGCAGAATGCCGGTCGGGTATGCTCAATGCCATCGGTTTGGCCAATGTAGGCATTGATGTATTTTGTGAAGAAAAAATGCCGGTATTGAAAAAAATGCCCTGTGCGGTCATTGCCAATGTTGCCGGGTCAACACCTGAAGAATATTTGCAGGTCGTTAAAAAACTTAACCGGACGCCCGGGGTTGATGGGTTGGAAATAAACGTATCCTGTCCCAATGTACATGCCGGCGGGATTGAATTCGGCCGGGACCCCAACGTGCTGCAAAAACTGGTAGGGCGTTTGCGGCGTGCAACCGCCTTGCCATTGTGGGTGAAGCTTTCGCCGAATGTTACAGATATCATCAGTATTGCCAAAGCAGCGGAAGCGGGCGGTGCCGATGCCTTGACCGTGATGAATACATTGATCGGCATGCAGATTGATATTGTCAAACGTCGTCCGGTACTTGCCAACCGGACCGGCGGATTATCCGGACCGGCTGTAAAACCAGTGGCACTGCACCTGGTGTATAAAGTCAGCCAGGCTGTCGCCATCCCGGTTGTGGGTGTGGGGGGGATTGAATTGTATACGGATGCGCTGGAATTTATTCTTGCGGGTGCGACCGCGATTCAGGTCGGCACGGCAACCTTTCGTAATCCGGCAGCTGCCCGGGAAATCGTATCCGGGTTGAGCACATACTGCCGAAAGCATGGTATTTCTAAAATCCAGGAAATTATTGGAGCTGCGCAAACGTGAGCATTCAATCCATCGTGGGAATCATTGTTGCGGCAGACGTGGCGGTATTTCGTTTTATAAACGACACATTGTTTGTGCGGTGGATTGGGGATGTCATTTTCTTTATCGGCCGGGATCAAATTATTTTGCTTGTGCTGCTCGTTGCCGGGGCAGGGTATGTTTTTTTGACGCATTGGAAGAAAGTATTACAGGTTATGGTCTGGGCGGCATTGGCGGTTGTGGTGTCCAATTTTTTGCACAATCATTTATTAAAATTATTTTTTAACCGCCAGCGCCCGTTTATAAAGCTTTCCGAAGTGCATCTGTGTGTGCCGCTTAATGATCTTTCGACTGTTTCACTGTCTTTTCCGTCAACCCATGCGGCCAGTGCGGCTGCATTGGCAATCGTGGTCATGAAAATGGATTCGAGGTTGCGCTGGCCGGGCACAGTGTTTGCACTGGTGATTGGGGGGGGGACAATTTATTCGGGCGGGCATTACCCTTTGGATGTTTTGGCAGGCTATATCATCGGAAGTGTGATCGGCGTGTTGCTTTATCGCATCAGCCGGGTGATCTGGCCGGCATGAGGGGAATACCATCATGCATTGCTTTTATTCATACGAACACGAAAAATCCCGGATGATTTACCTTAGGTGCTGCTTGGCAAATCGTTTTATTCTGACCGCTACTATCGTTTCGTAAGAATAAAAGTAATGCGTGATGGTATTTGAGTGTTGGTGAAAACGTAACGCGGTAAACATATTCCCGGTGAGTATTCTTTTTGTTCATGCAAGCTACGACATCAAGGAATCGGCACAAGTATTTGTAAAGCAGCAGTTATTGTGAATTTACCGGGTTTTCGTTTTTGCAGGAACAAAAAGAATACTCACCGGGAATGGTTTTCAGTATGCCGGAGGATGCGGGTTGAATCCTTCAGAAACCGTTTTTAGTATTGCACAACGAAAAAGCCTGGGAATGAATACCGGGTGCTGCTTGGAATACAGTTGGTTGCTGAGCGGAAACTTTTTGTGCAACACTGAAAACGGTTTCTGAAGGATTTAGACAGTCGTTGGTAGGTTGTCTTACCGGGAATAGCCGTGTTCCAGTATACGGGTGGGTGAAAAAATCAGGAGTGATTACATGCAGAATAAAATTATTCGTTGGGGATTGGTTGTTTTGCTCGGGAGTGTTGCCGTTTGGCCGGTGACAGGCGGGGCGGAACAGACGCCGGCAGCAGCTTCGGCCGTGCGCAGTGTCCAAATGATTCCGGTGCTTTGTTATCATCGCTTTGGACCTTACGGCGCCAAGGATGCTTATTCTGTTTCAAAAGCGGAGTTCTCCGGGCAACTGGAAATCATCCGGCAAGAACAGTGTACGCCGATTACCGTAACCGAGTTGGCCCGCGTCATGCGTGGAAAATCCGAACTTCCGGAAAATCCGGTTTTGATTACCATTGATGACGGATACCGGGATTTTTTAAGCCAGGCCAAACCCCTGCTGGATCAGTACGGTTATCCGGCCACCTTATTTATTTACACTGATTTTGTGGGTGCCCGCTTGGGTCTGAAAAAATATGAATTGCAGGCATTGCAGGCAGAGGGCTTTGATATCGGGTCGCATTCTGTTTCTCATCCGAAATTAAATCGATTGAAAAAAGGCGAGACGCAGGCGGCATGGCAAGTACGCATGAAAAAAGAATTGGCAGGTTCCCGGGAAAAATTATTAGCCTGGTCACAAGGCGAGGTGTTGGGGATGGCCTATCCTTATGGCCTATGGAATGCTGAGATCGCGGAAATCGGTCAAACAGCTGGATACGAGTTGCTGTTTACGGTGAATCCGGGAACCAACATACTTAGCAGTGAAAAAAAGTGTCTCAAAAGAAGTATGGTTTTAAGGGGGACGCGCAAGAGTACATTTCGCGCCATGTTGCATGTCCGCGATTTAACCGTGATGTCATGGAATCCTGAGTTGGGCGAGGTGACGCACGGTTCGCTGGCGGGAATAAATTTGGTTGTTGAAAGAACGTTGTGGCCGCTGCTTGACCCGGCCAGTCTGCAGGCAACAACGGGCCAAACGGTGATTCCTACACGTTACGATACACAAAGCGGCAAAGTCGTGATGACCTTTGCCAAACCATGGACACGAGGGACGGATTTAATCGTCTTGACGGCCCGAGACCGCAAGGGTATGCTGCACTATAAACAAAGCCGGTTGGTACAAGTAGTTTCGGCAGATGAATAGAAAGGAATACAGGGAATGATTCCATTAAAGGATCGTTTGTTTGTTGCGTTGGATGTGGATGATATCCGCGCGGCTGATTTGTTGATGAATAAGATGCAGGGTGTTGTGAGTCAGTATAAGCTTGGCGCACAGTTGCTCTCGGCGGCAGGACCTGAAGCGGTGATGCATGTTCGGCGCAGGGGTTTCGGTGTTTTTTATGACGCTAAATTTCATGATATTCCCAATACGGTGGCCTCGGCAGTTACATCCGCCTGCCGGATTGGCGCAACCATCGTCAATGTACACACCACCGGCGGCAAGACCATGATGGCCGCGGCGGCCAAGGCGAGCCGGGATGTTGCCAAGAAACTGCGTCAGTCCAAAACCATGGTGCTGGGGGTCACGGTTTTAACTTCCATCAACCAGCCGGCTTTGGAAAAAGAGTTATGCCTTAAGCGTAAAATCCAGACCCACGTGGTTCATCTGGCCAAGCTGGCGCAATCCGCCGGTTTGGACGGCGTGGTGGCCAGCCCGCAGGAAATCATCGCAATTCGCAAAGCTTGTGGACCGGATTTCATTATTTTGACCCCGGGCATCCGGCCGACCGGATCATCCAAGGGTGATCAAAAAAGAATTATGACGCCCAAGCAGGCGATGGCGGCGGGTGCGGATTATATTGTTGTGGGGCGACCTATTTATCAGGCAACCAATCCATTGCAGGTAGTGCGTTCTATTTATCGTGAAATGGAGGAAGCGTTGAAATGAGTTCTGACTGGGTACGAGAAAAATTTGAAAAAGCCGAAGCGCTTTTAACCGGCCATTTTTTACTGAGCTCGGGAAATCATTCCAATTGCTACTTGCAGTGTGCGCTGGTCACCCAGTACCCCGGATTGGCGCGTGAACTGGCGGACCGGTTGGCTGCAAAGCTGGCCAACAAAGAGATTGATGTTGTTTTGGGTCCTGCGGTAGGCGGTATTGTTTTTGCCCAGGAGATGGCGCAGGCGCTTTCGCGCCAGAGTTGTCCTGATATTCGGGCAATTTTTTGTGAACGGGTGGACGGCAAAATGGCATTGCGGCGCGGCTTTTCGCTTAAACCCGGGGAAAAAGTTTTGGCAGTGGAAGATGTGATTACAACCGGAGGTTCCGTCAAAGAAGCGATAGCACTTGCCAAGACCTTTGATGTGACCATCATCGGTGTGGCCAGTCTGGTTGACCGCTCGGCAACAGCACCTGATTTGGGGGCTCCCCTGACGGCGTTGATGAAAGTTCAGGCGGATATCTATTCGCCTGAAAAGTGTCCGCTTTGCAGGCAGGGTATTCCGGCAGTCAAGCCGGGTAGCCGGGGTCTGAAATAACCGGTTTTTTTCAAGGAGGCGGTATGGCAGTTGTAAAAGCAGGCGATACGGTACAAGTGCATTATACGGGGTTACTGGAGGACGGGACGGTTTTTGATACAACGTACGAGAAGGATCCGCTCCGGTTTACCCTGGGGGAAAAAAAAGTGATTGTGGGTGTGGAAAAAGCCATGATCGGGATGACAGTGGGTGAAAAAAAGCGGATCACCCTTTCGCCGGAAGAGGCCTATGGCAGCTATGAAAAAAATAAGGAAGTGGTGATGGACAAGGATAAATTGTCCTGTGGAGATGCGCCAAAAGCAGGCATGTTGGTTGAAATTCGCGGCACAGACGGCGGTTGTGTGGTGACCCCGATTAAATCGATCAATGGCGATAAGATTACATTGGATGCCAACCATCCCTTGGCAGGCAAAACATTGGTGTTTGAAATTGAATTACTCCAGATCATGGGATGAGGAAAGTTTTTTAGGTATAGGAGAAAGCGTATGCATATCAGAATGAAAAAAACGCTTTGGTATCTGGCGCTGACATTTGGATTGAGTTACGGACTGTTCGGCATTGTATTCGCGCTGGTTCCGGGAGAAATGCATAAGAAAATACTGATGCCCCTGTCCCTGGTTTATATGTTTATGCCCATGGTGGCAGTCTTGCTTGTCCAGAAAGTTGTTTTTCGGGAACCGTTTAAAATTTCCTTGGGAATATCTTTTCGCTTCAACCGTTGGTTTGTAGTGGCTGCACTTTTGCCGCCGGTCATTGCCTTGCTGACACTGGGATGCTCATTGTTTTTACCTGGGGTGACATTTTCCTGGGAAATGGAGGGAGTGTTTGCGCGGTTTGCCAACCAGATTACCCCCGAGCAATTCAGCGTTATGCAGGCCCAAGCTCAGGCCTGGCCCATACACCCTTTTTGGCTGGCACTTTTTTCAGGGATTTTGGCCGGCGCCACCATCAACGCAGTTGCCGGATTTGGTGAGGAACTGGGCTGGCGGGGTCTTTTACAGAAGGAATTGAATTTTCTGGGATTTTGGCGTTCATCGCTTATGATCGGATTGATTTGGGGCATCTGGCATGCGCCTATCATCTGGCAGGGTCATAATTACCCCAGCCATCCGCGCGAGGGTGTTTTTTACATGATTTATTTTACGGTTTTACTCTCGCCGCTGTTTGCCTATATCCGGGTTAAATCAAAATCCGTGATCGCCTGCGCCATCATGCACGGAACCCTCAACGGTACGGCCGGAATATCGTTTATGTTGATTAAAGGCGGGAACGATCTTTCGACCGGGATTACCGGGATAGCCGGATTTATTGTTCTGGCAATGGCCAATGCAGGACTGCTGGTTTATGACCGTTTTTTTTCTAAAGAGCCGGTGATTTCCACCTTTAAAAATACAGCGGTTTAAAAAACCCCTCCCGGGGCACCGGAAGGGGTTAAGAGGGGGAAGCCCCTCGCTTATCCCTCTTTTGTGCTCCAAAAGAGGGGAATCACGCAGTCTGTCGTTGTTTGCATCTATTAAAATAGTAGTCCTGTTTATTCATTCGGTCAAGTGTCAAATATAGAAATATATTTTTGCACAGCTAAGCCGGCCCATTATTTAGTCATACAGAAAAACTGTCTTTGCGGTTATTGCAATGACGTTATTGCTGTTTTTTCAGGATTAACTATTTATTGTTTTATAAAACAAATACCCTCAGTAGTTTTATTCATTGAGTTTCCCTCTCCCGGCGTGTAGAATAATTTCAGCTTAACAATCCAAGCGGGGAGGAACCAACCATGCGCAAATATCTCAGCACGCTTGAGGACGAGACAACCCAGCGGAGTATTGAAGAATATTTGGGTGCGTTTACCGAGAGTTTTAAGCTTATTTTGCAGCAAAATCCAGTCGAGCGAATGGGGTATGCTGTTTTGTTGGCATCCAAAACCGCGTTGCGGCTTAAAGCTGCGAATCCCAAGCTAAGAGAACATGAAATTGCCGGCCGTCTTCAGGTTATTGCCCGAAATGTCCGTTTGACCACGATTCTCAATGACCTTACACCGGAAGAAAAACGTATTCTTCAGCTTCATCCAATGAATCCCCTGGGTATTAAGAAAAGCAAATCCGCAACATCGCCGGTGCGGCAAAGCGTTCGCCGGCTGGGACATAAAAAGTCAAAAAAAACAAAAAAAGCCGGCACCCGGAAGCGTGTCTAAATTATATTGGTGTGTCATACTATCCTGCCTGCTCACCCTCGGGGGGGTGATGCTGAGCGGGAGTGGTTGTCGCCGTCAGCCGATCGAAGCAGTTCCTGCCTGGACAAAACATTCTTTAGAATCCGGACCGAATGTCCGTGTGCGCCTGATTAGAAAAAAATATTTTGACAATGCCTACATTGACGGGATATCAGATGGTGTAATTTTACAAAATGCCAAAGGCGAGGCGATCCCTATCCCGAAGGGAACCCACCGGGTCTATTTTAAAATGAAAAAAAATCGTGTGGTGGTCGCTTTTAATCGGCACAAAGCGGCATTTGAAAAAGCGGAACGTTATCAACAGGTTTGGGTTCGCATCCGGAACAATAAAATAAAAATATTTAAAGTACATATCCCGTCGCAGCGCTTCATCTGTGACTATGAGGCGAATATATTGGATATTTCCATTAAGTATGGACGGATGGCGATTATTAATCACCTGCCGATGGAGATGTATTTGGCGCGCGTCATTCCCGAAGAGATGGACCCGGAAAATTTTACATTAGAAGCACTCAAGGCGCAGGCGGTGGTCGCCCGGACCTGGGCTTTGAAAAATCTCAAGCGCCATAATCGCTACGGATATGATTATTGCGATGGTCCTCACTGTCAGGTGTATAAAGGCCGCAAGCAGGTTTCCCGCCGGGCAGAGCAGGCTGTCAAGATGACCCTTGGCGAGGTGATCACATACAACCATCGTCTGGCGGAAGCTTTTTATCACAGCACATGCGGGGGGAACACAGTCTATGTCGATGAGGTCTGGGCTAATCGACGTATTCCGTATTTGATGCGGGTGGAGGACCGGTGGAAACCCGGGAACCGTCCTTATTGTTCGCAATCACCTTATGCACAATGGCGTGTGCGTTTGTCGTTGCGCCGGGTGGAGCGGGCTTTGGTAAAAGCGAAGATCATCGCAAAGCAGGAAAAATTGATCACGGCCAGTGTAGATTTTATTAACCGCTCCGGGCGTGTGCTTAAAGTGCGCATTAAAACCGATGAACAAGAAGTGTTCATGACCGGTTATCAGTTTCGCCGTGCCATTAATCGCGAATTCGGACGGCGTAAAATGTTCAGTGATTTTTATCGGCTGGAGACAGACGGCAACCAATTTCGTGCAGTGGGGAATGGCCTGGGGCATGGTGTCGGGCTCTGCCAGTGGGGTGCACGGGGGATGGCGCAGCATGGTTTTGGATATGCAGAAATTTTGTTGCACTATTTTAACGGGACACAGCTTGGCGGCAATTATGGATTGGCGTCCGACACACCTTCAGACGTGGAATCAACCACCCAAAATTCACATGCGGAAATAAAATAAACCGGTTTATCCAGCGCGTCACCGGTTGGCAGCATTTCGTTATTTTGTTTGTCCTGAAGTGCGATCTGGACCTGATAACGTCCGGGGGTTATTTGTTTTGGGACAGGCAATTGGTAGGTCTCATGCAGGATCGAACGAGCGTGAAAGCGTTCCCGCAAACCGTTTCCACCCAATAATCGAGCTTCTTTCCAAACGGTCTTGGCCTTCTCCGCGCGGGGGCTTTCCGGCCGGCCGGTTGCCGGAACAATTCTAAAAAGAACCAGGATTTTTTTATCCTGCAATGGAGTTAATTTTTGCCAGGTCAGGGTGATTTTCAGCAGCGCAAATTGGTGTATCCGCTTGACCGGTTTGTGTAGTTGGGCGGAAACCAGCCTGAATTTACCGTTAAAATCACGGATAAACGTTTTGGTCAGGGGTTTTCTGTCTGTCACCCGATCCTCGTTCGCGCGGCGGCGGATGCGAAACACGGATAAAAACTGTTTGTCCCGGGGCGTCTCCCAGTAGGCAAGCGGCGCGTGTGCCTCTAAAACTTGCAAGGATTGCAATAGAAATTGCAGGGTCGGTTTAGGTTTCATAGGCCGGGTTAGAAGAAATTGGTGGGTGCCCGGACGGGTTTTGCGTGAAAGGATGCGGATCCACTCGCGGGAGAAAGTGATTTCTTTTAAAAAGCGTTGCTGCGGTGTCTGACCTAGGGTCCGAAAAAAAGGATTTTGATCAAGCTGCATATCCGGCCAGCTCTTTGAAAAGGACTTGAAGAAAAGGTCTTGCCGAATATCCATGTGAATTTGTACATAGGTGAAGGGGAACTGCCATTGGGCTCTGGGGAAATACAAGGCTGCGTTTTCCGGAAGTGATTCCATAAAACGTTGGGTCTGGATTAAGGTGCTGTCCGGGTTGGCGGCTTGCGGTATATGTTTTTTTAACAAGCTGTAACTTTGGATAAATGCCAGCAAGGGAATGCACAATACGACCATGATTCCAAACCAGGTAGGCTTGAGACGATGCTGGATCTTTGAAAGCTGCACGTCGGTATGACCAAGAATTTGATAGCAGTACTCCAGACCAATGAAGCTCCAAAAGGCACAGCCCAGCGATAGGTTTAATCGGGTTATATGTGTATGTTCTTGTAAAAGCAATAATTCGCCGCCCAGGGCACACAGCGGAAGAATGGCCAGGGTCAATCGACCGGCGGAATCAATGCCCGAGGTCGTAGTCCCCGGCTGGCGCAGGAGGGCGGTTCGCAGGTTGAGCAGCAACCCGAAAATAATCACCATCAGAGGAAAAAACGGATAGGTCATCGCAAAGCCAACCACGGTTTCCCAGAATTGCCGCACTGCGGCATGGAAATTTTTAATCATCAATAAGGTCTGTGCACCATCGGAACAGTAACTGACGAACCAAAAAAACAGCGCTTTCAAAGATTCCGAGGGCGGGGTTATTCCCGGCAGGGAAACCAAATCCGGATTGAACAGGGCATTCGGAGAAAGTAGCCGCAGGGGAAGATAAAGGTAAGGCAGGCAGGCACCGGCGAGTGCACTTATAATAACCAGCCAATAGAGTTTACTCCGGCTGCGCTGCCGGGGCAGACCGATAACCAATCCCATAATCAGTGCGGTGATAACCCAGGCGATCAGAGCGGGATGCTGGGCGCCTGTCAATCCACAGAGAAAAGCCCAGGCGGTCAGCTTTAATTTTAGATTGCGCAGTGAGCGGGGATTTAGAATATCCAAGGTGGTATAGACGCAGGCCGTGATCAGGAAAACAAGAAAGGTGTCGTAGTGTGCCACCAGGGCTGTTTGCCAGAGGAAGGGAGAAAAAAAGAACAGCAATGCGGCGGCCAGACTGATTAGAGAAGAAAAATACAATCGGCGTCCGGTCAGAAAGATGAGTAGTGCGGCCAAAGCGGCATAGATTAAACTGGCAAAATTAATACGCCAAATTTCAGAGCCATAGGGAACCAGCCAGGTAACTAATTTGGTTGCCATGAGGTAAAGCGGATATCCCGGGAACTGGACAATACCCAGGGTGGATACGCCCAGGGTGAATTCGGCAAAATCGTTGCCGAGTAAATCCGTCCCCAGTAAATGGAGCGAGATAATCAATGGCAGTAAAAGAGCCAACAAAGCAAAAATTGGATCAAGCACCGATGCACTGCCGAGTTTTCCTAATACCCGCGTACGGGACGTAACAGGCAAACCGATCTCCTTTATTCCCTGCGGCCCAAACGAGCCGGGGTGTGTGAATCTGCTCATTATACGCATCCCGTATTGAACATGCCATGAAAAATTGGAAAACCTTTTTAACATTCGTGTGCGAGTAGACGTTGACATTCGATTCCAGGGATTTTATAATTTTTCGAATTAGTGTTGTATCAATCGTATTTATTTTGTCTTGCTCTGACGGATTTTTCGCGGGTTTGAAAGCAAAAAAATGATCGGTGAGAAACTTTAAGTGTGTGTCCCAATATTATGAAGGTAGGTGTCTATGCAGCTGGCAGTTCCTTATATTTTAATTTCTCTGTTGATGGCTGATTTTGTTTTTTTAGGATTTTCTGTTGTGCAGGCAAATCCGTTTAAAGCCTGGCTGGCCGTGCTGGGTTATTTTGTACTTTCAGCAGGATTGATGCTACGCAGCATCCCTGGAAAAAACACAAATACGGATGCGTTGAAACACATGCTCTCACAGATGGCGGGAAAAGTATCCGGGGTAATTTTTTCCCGGAAGATTTTGGCTGGTTTAGCGGCACTGCTGTTTTTGATCGGGCAATTTTTTATTTTGGGTGCAGGTCGTTTGAACAAAATTGAAGGGATGGAATTTGCAGCTGCGCTACGCTGGGGGCTGGGTCTGACGATGGGAGGGTTGTTGCTGGCAGCACCGTATTTCATGAAGCGCGCAGGGCGTATTCATGTCACGCCGCAATTGCTGCAATGGTTTTTGGTAACAGTGTTTTTGGGAGGATTTCTTTGGTGGAGTATGCTGTTTCTTCATGCGGCATCTTTTGATTTCGGGGACCACCGCATGTACAGCTTGTTTGATGATGCCATGATTTCGCTGCGCTATGCCCTTAATTTTACAGAGGGAAATGGTCTGGTCTGGAATATCGGGGAACGGGTGGAAGGGTATACCAATCTGCTGATGGTACTGGTGATGTCTATCGGGACATTCTTATTCAGCCCGAATGGCGCAGTCCTGTATACGCATATTGTAGGTGTTGTCTTTATTGTGGTCATTGCTTTTTGTCTTAGGCGCATCGCGGCGATTGTATTGTGTGACGTGGCGGAGGAGCGACGCGGCATTTATGCGGCCATCGCGTTTTTTTTACCCCTGAGCTATTATCCGTTGGTGTACTGGTCGGTTATGGGCATGGAGACCGGTTTGCTTTCCATGCTGGTGACTGCGGCGGTTTTGGTGGTTGTCCGGCCGGTTTCAACCGCGCGGATCAATCCGTTATTTTCCCTGCTGCTGGGAATGATGGTCCTGGTAAGGCCGGACGCAGTCATTCAGGCCGGGTTATTACTCCTTTTTCGTTTTATAACACTGCTGCCGCATCGCAAGGCATTTTTGGTGATTTTTGTAGAAGGCCTGCTTTTCTGTGTTCTGCCGGCAGCCCAATTATTTTTTAGGCACAGCTATTACAATGAATGGCTGCCCAATACCTACACGTTGAAAATGGTGGGATTGGACATCAAGATTCGTGTCCTGGGCGGTTGGGGGTTTATGAAAATTTTCATTCGTTCTGTCTGGCCGGCGTTGTTGCTGGGTACGGTGGGAACGGTTTGGCAGTTTAAAAAAGAAAAAGCACTTATATTGCTGCTAATGCTTTCGGTTATGGCTTACCAGGTTTATGTGGGTGGTGATCCCTGGCCTTACTGGCGCATTATGGCACCCTATTTACCTTTGTTGCTGCTATTAAATATGTCTGCGTTGGAAAGTTTTTTCAGCTGGATGATTGTACGGAAGTTTCAACCGACACCGCGGTTTCAGCGCGCAGGTGCGATTTTAGTTTCTGTGTTGACAGTGTTATTGCTGGTCATTTCGTGGACTAATTTAAAATTCGGGAAAGAAATATATTTTTTAGAGAAACCTTTTTCCGCTCAATACAATGCATCTCATGTGCGGATTGGACTTAATTTAAAAGAAGTCTGCAAACCGGAAGCCACTGTGGGCGTTTTTTGGGCGGGGACCATCCCCTATTTTTCCGGGCTGCGGGGAATTGATTTTTTAGGCAAGTGCGACAAGACCATTGCCAATTTAGAGCCGGATTCCGGGATGAGCGGACATGGTATGCTCAGCATACCGGGGCACAATAAGTATAATCTCAAGTATTCCATCGTCGAGTTAAAGCCCGATTATATCCAGAACTACTACTGGGTAGGGAATGATGAAACCGTGTATGCCAAGGAACACTACATCATGAAAAACAATATGCTGTTTAAAAAAGACTCAGTGAATATCAACTGGGACCGCTTGCCCGATTAATTTTAAGCACATGCCGCAACGATTGAGGGGAAATCCATACGTTTTTTGAAGTTCGAGAAATAAAGGCAGGGAAATATCCTGAATAATAGTAAAGAATAATCGTGGTTTTTTGTTGTACAACCTTGAAAAATTCCGGTTATAATAGCGTAATTTTAATGGCAATTTCGCAATTCGCGAAAATTGAAATAACCGGGAGTATATTCGAAAGGCGGATGATAATGGGAAATGTCAAAGCAAGCCGCTGGATTGATTGTCATGAATACCTGGTAAAAGAATTCGGTCCCCGATGTGATGAAAAAATTCTGGCAGACCTGAGTCCGGAAGATCAGGCGGTTTTTCAAAAAGAAATTCTTCCCTTTCAGTGGCTTGATTACGGTGCGTATCTTCGTTACGTGTTTGCAGCAGACAAAGTGATGGGAAAAGGTGATAATAATCTTGTGGCCTTGAGCAGTCGCTATACGGCGCGCAAGCACTTCAGTGGTATTTATCGTATTTTTATATCTGTTGCCTCGCCGCAATTTGTTCTTAAACGGTCCGCCCGGGTATGGCGGCAATATTTTGATGTCGGAACAATAGAAACACTGGAAGCCGCTGACAAACATGTGTTGGCCAAGTTGACCGGTTATCCCGATATTCCGCTCAATCATGATCTTTCCCACATACCCTTTATGGAAGAAATTTTGACCATGTGCGGTGCGAAAAATCCTAAGGGAAAGCATCCCAAATGTCAGGCACGCGGTGATGATCATTGCCTTTGGGAATTTCATTGGGAGTGAGTAATTCAAACACCTAAGGATTTTCCGGAAATGCGATTATTTAAAAACTTACCCCGATCATGATATTGGGCGACAGCGAGGGTGCATTGACTGCCGCAGCGGCATCTGAATAAGTATAATCAAGCCGCGGATTTACATTTTGATTGTCTGGATAGTAAATCGTATCATGTCCCACCAAGGCACCCGGGACATAGTAGTCCACACCCGCTAAAAACAGCAGACTTAGCCGGCGGTTGATCGGAAAATCACCTTTGAGCCCGAGTCCCAATCCCCATTGCTTGCCGGTAATATCAAAAGCCTCGTTGGCACCGACATAGTGGAAATGGGCATTAAACAAAGCAAAGCGCGGTCCGGCTAAGATTTGAAATTGTATTTTGACAATGGCCACCGGATAAAGGAAAGTCAAAGGCGGTGCTTTAAATTTATGCGGGTCGAATCCGGAAGGTGAACCAACCCCAGAAAAAACCGGCCAACCCGATTATCAAGGCATAAATATCGAGATTGCGAAAATAAAATCTTCGGGTCAGGGAGATGCGTTTTTCCGGCACACCGATTTGGGGGGGCAGGACACGTGGAATCCAACCGTATTTTTCGCGGCGCACCAGGACTTTGTTCCAGACGATTTTGTTAACCTGTTTAATATCTGCCAGCAGGAGGAGATTACCCGGACCGAGGATCATCAGGGGATCAGAGGTGAAATCGGGATTGCGATGGATGACACTTTTTTCTGCAACGGTTTTGACGAAAAGATGCTTGGATTCGAACTGCGCGGCATGTAAATGGGGTGAAAATGTGTTAGGGATAAGACTGAAAATAGTATACGCAAGGATAAAGAAAACAAAAAAACCGAAACCGCCTTTGATGACTTGCATCATACGCAAAGAGATGGTCCTGGGCTTTAATTTGTAAAGCACGTAAATCGTGCCGCTCAGCAGCAACAGAATCAGTATTAACCACAACGGATAGTCTGTGAATAATAAGAGCGGCTTGAGCATCATTAGCGCGAGGGCTTCGTTTTCTCCCAGAAAAAACCGTAAGTAAAGGAACCCGAGCAGCAGAAGGATTGCCAGACCGCACAGTAAATAAATCATCATGGAGAAACGCTGCCTGGGAATCAGGGGCAGTCGGGTAGGCAGTTTGAGGTTTTCAATCAGATCCGGGGCTTGTTCCCAATGACACTGGAAAATTTCCAGCAGTTCACTTTTGCCTTTGGGTTTAAAAGAACCTTTTTCAGTAATGGGAATATCCGTCTCGCCCAGCTGGTTTTTGGTGGCGGAGGAAAATAAAATTTGGCTGCCCCGGCCTTGGCTCTCGATGCGTGAGGCAATATTGACCGTATCGCCATAGATGTCATTGTGTTCAACAATGGTTTTGCCGGTATGCAGCCCGATCCTGACTTTCAAAGAAAAGTTGAGATTGTTTTGCCGTTCTTTTTCCAGGACTTGCTGCATGGCAATGGATGCCTGGATGGCCAGCCGGGGATCTTTAAATGAGGCGAAGATTGAATCGCCGATGGTTTTGATAATGCGCCCGCGGAATTTTTTTACAATCGGGAAGAGCAGCCAGTTATGCCGGTCAAGCATAAGCCGCCCGCGAACATCGCCGTGCGTGGCCCAGAACTTGGTGGATTGGACAATATCGGAGAAAAGAATTGTACGTTCTTTGCGTGCCAGATTGATATGGCGGATAATACTTTGGTCATCCCGTTTGGAACCCAAGTTTATAATCCTTCCGATACAGGGATAGGTTTAAATAAATCATCCCCGCACTCCCCCGGTACCCGGCATGCGCCGGGCAAGTGCGCCGGACACGGTACGCCGGGCAAGAGTGCGGAGTAGTCAGGTAACCTTCACCCGTTATCCCTCTCCCTAAAAGGGAGAGGGAATGCGGTAACCCCCGACTAAAGTCCGGGGACTCTTTTGGTATATTGAAATCGGAAGTATCTTATCATTAAACACTGAATTATCAAGAAATATCCGTTTTTTTTGAGGGGGCATGGATTTTTATTTGTTTTTTAATGACAATTCGGGAATTTTCGCGGTTGACATTGGATTCCGGCGCTTTTATAATTCTCCAAATATATAATATAGAAGGATCATGCAAAATACTGCGAAAGCAGTGTATTTACAACAGTGGTTGCTGTGTAGTGCTTTGTTTGTGAAGGGTCTTTGAGTCGTGAGATGTTATCAATAGGGGGGATTATTCGGCGTGGGAGGCATTTTTGTTTGGTGGTTATTGATGACTGTTTTTGGAGTTGTGGTTTTACCGATTACCATAAAAACTTTTCAATTTTTACCTGACCGGGGGTATGGTTTTTCCAAGCCGTTGGGCCTGGTGCTTATTGGATTGGTGACGTGGTTGCTGGGGTTTTTACATTTTTCAGCACTGACGATTATTCTGGCAGTGGTGTTGATCTCAGGTTTTTCCTTTTGGCTTTGGATGAAGTATAAGGAAGAAATTTTAGGTGTGTTGCGTGAACGCAAAGGGTATGTTTTGGTCGTGGAGTTGTTTTTTGTTTTTCTCTTTTTGCTCTTTGCCTTTTTTAGAATGTATAATTCGGATATTTTGGGAACAGAAAAATTTATGGACATGGCGTTTTTAAACGCGATCACCCGTTCACCCGCATTCCCGCCGTATGATCCCTGGTTGTCAGGTGCATTCTCGATTAGCTATTATTATTTTGGTTATTTTTTAATGGCACTTTTACTCAAACTCTCAGGCACCGCCCCGGCTATTGGATTCAATCTTTCTTTGGCCATGCTCTTTGCGCTTTCCGGCATCAGTGTCTTTACGGTTATTTATAATCTGACCCGGCGGCTGGCGTTTGCTTTTGGCGGCTGGGCATTTATTTATATGTTGGGGAATTTGGACGGTTTCCGGCAGGTATTGACCACGCGCTCAATTGGAAATTTTAATTGGTGGACACCCTCGCGTGTGGTAGCAGATACAATCAATGAGTTTCCGTTTTTTTCTTTTTTGCTGGGGGATATGCATCCGCATATGCTGGCGGTTCCTTTTATTTTGATCGGACTGGGTCTGGCGCTTAACCACTTACTCTCGCCGGACCGGGAGATCACGATCAAGGCACCGGAGCAGTTGGCCCGTTTTTCACTTTGGGGAATTATCATCGGTTCTTTGGGGTTTTTAAACAGTTGGGATCTTCCGGCGGTCTTTTTCATCGCGGTGCTGTCCATTTTTTTTCAGCAGTATCGCCAGCGTGTCGACTGGAAAGTGTATCCCTGGAAAGGCATGGGGTTGGGCATCGCGGTCATGACGGCATTGATGATTATTCCGTATATTCCGTTTTATATCAGCTTTCAGAGCCAGGCCAAGGGGATTGCCTGGACAACTCAAAATACACGTGTAAATGATTTTCTGCTTATTTTTGGATTATTCACTTTTATGGTGCTGACCTTTATCATGGCGCGTTATCACACCTGGTTTGTGACCATTCTGACCGGTCCGCAAAAAGTTATGCCCGAAGAATTGCCAATGAAAAAATTTTGCGCCCAATGTGGCAGTCATCTGCGGGAAGGTAAATTTATTTGCGGAAAATGCGGCTATCAAGCTGCGGCGACAAAGCAAATGGATATGGCGCAGCCCTTAATCCGGCCGATTAGTGAGCTGCCCCGATGGGTGTCGGCGTTTTTTAGATTTGTGCTCCAACCATTGACCGTTTTGAAAAACAAAGAGAGCCGTCAACCGGCCTGGATAGCCCTGGGATTGCTTGTTGTGATTGGTTTGGCAGTGGTTTTGAAAATGGTTTTTTTTGGCGCCGAAAATAATCCGCAGCCAATTATGTTGGGGCTGGCGCTGTTTTTTATTTTTAGTATTGGTTTTTTGTTGGCCGCCAAGATTGATAAGCCCGAGACGGTTTTTATACTGGTTTTACTTTTGACCGCCGGCCTGTTGGTGTTCGGTTGTGAAACCCTGCATATTAATGATACGTTTAATCCGCCGTTGGACAGGATGAATACGGTGTTTAAATTTTTTTATATGACCTGGTTTTTGTTGGGGCTGGCGGCAGTCTATGGTGTGGCCTGGACATTTCAGTTTTCCATGCGCAACACCAACCTAAAAGTTGTTTGGCTGCTGCCCATGGTACTCTTGATTGCGGCCTCCCTGGTTTATCCGTATGCATCCGTGATGATCAAGACCAATCACTTTTCCAATCGCGCCACCCTGGACGGTTCTGATTATCTGCGCCGGTCCTATCCGGCGGACCGCGCAGGTATTGAGTGGCTGCGCAAAAGCGTACGAGGCAACCCCGTAGTGCTGGAAGCCACCGGCGGGGAATATACCGATTTTGCCCGGGTCTCGACCTTTACCGGTCTGCCCACGGTATTGGGTTGGGGCGGGCATGAGCTGCAATGGCGGGGAAACTATGACGAACCGGGCAAACGTATCCCGGACATTGACACGCTTTATGGATCTGAGGATATTGAATTAACCCGGACCTTAATTGAAAAATATAATATTGTTTTTGTTTTTGTGGGTACCCTGGAGCGCCAAAAATATCCCGGCAAGCAGTTGGATAAGTTCGGGCGCTTTATGGAAAAGGTTTTTGAACACCCCGGCGGTGTCGTGATTTACCGTCGGCGGTAAATGATAGTGTGGAGACACAGCATCCCGCATGCGCCCTGCAAGAGCCGGGCAGGCGGGATAAGTTGCTGTGCTCCTACATGTGTGATTATAATTAGGAGGCAACTGTGAACTGTTCGAAATGTGGTGCTGACAATATCAGTCAGAATATTTTTTGTGATTCCTGTGGAACCAAGCTGCTGAAATCAAACAAATCCAAACCTGCAGTCCCGGCAGCGGTTTTCCCGGCGCAGCCGGTGGCGCCGGTGGCGCCGGGAAAAACCGTGACGCTTCCTGCCTGGCTAACCATGGAGACGATTCTTTGGGCGGTGATTTTTGTCACGGCGGCCTTTTTACTTTTTTTTCAATTGGGCGAAAAACCGCTTCATCATGATGAGAGTCTGCACGCTTTTTATTCCTGGGAATTGTTTAAAGGTATGGGATACGCTTACAATCCCATGATGCACGGCCCGCTGTTGTTTCATTTTAATGCTGTGGCGTATTATCTGTTCGGTGCATCGGATTATACCTGCCGCATTGTTCCGGCACTGATGGGCATGCTGACCATTATCATGGTTTATTTTTTACGTCCGCATTTGGGAAAGACGGCAGCCCTGATCACAGCTATGTTGATTACGGTTTCGCCCTCATTTACTTATTTTGGACGATTCATTCGCAATGATATCCATATTGCGGCGTTTACCATGATTATGGTTTACGGGCTTTTTCGCTATTTAGATACCCGGCGGGCTAAATTTTTATATATCGGGGCGATTGGCCTGGGTCTTTCTTTTTGTACCAAAGAAGTAACCTACATTACCGGATCGATTTTTGTTACCTTTCTCTTTTTTCGCTGGCTCTGGGAATACACCACCCGGCCCAATGGGGATAATGTGTTGGTGACTGTGCTCAATGATCTTTGGAAGGACCGTAAACCCTTATGGATTTCAACCCTGATTGTATTCGGGATTGTATTTGTGCTCTACAGCACCGTGTTTACCCATCCGCAGGGATTTATTGACGCTTTTACCAAATCACTCTCCTATTGGCTGGGGCAGCACGAGGTCCAGCGGGGGTCACAACCGGTTTATTTTTATGCCGGATTGATTCCGCTCTATGAAACCTTGGCCTTTTTAGGAACGATTGGTGCATTGATTTATTATAGTTTTATTAAAAATCAGGGCAGCCGGGCTTGGCATGCTTTGGCATATTTGATTCTCGTTTCCGCCTGGTGGCTGTTTGCGGCACATGGCAATGAGACCTTTGGTCTGATTTTTTCACTTTTATTGGTGGCACTGGGTGTGGGCATGTTGGCTTACTTTTCGTTCCAGACCAAAGATAATTTTACCACATTTTTAATGCTCTGGACCTTGGCCGCCTTTTCGGATTATTCCTTTGCCGGCGAGCGCATGCCCTGGCTGATTTTGCATCCGCTCTTGCCGATGATGCTTTTAAGCGGAAAACTGCTCGGAGAATTATGGGATCAGTTTAAGAAGCAGCGTGTGTGGATTGTGGTTGTGCTGGCTCTTTTTGGTTCCATGATGTTGCACAATACCTCCCTGGTAAATTTTTACGGCAAGGGCGCCAATCCGGCCGAACTGCTGGTGTATGTGCAGTCCTCGCAGGATGTTCCTCAGGTGGTGAAGCAGTTGAAAAACATGTCCATGCGTCTCAAGGGGAACTATGAGATGAAAATCACCTGTGAGGATTATTGCTCCTGGCCGTTTGCCTGGTATTTGCGGGAATTTAAAAATGTGGGGTATCCGAAGTATACAGCCTCCCAGCCCCAGGGAAGTATTGAGGAAAATCCAGTCATCATTACCGGTGTGGAGATGGCCGCGCCCGGCCATGATGATCGGGTGGCTGAGCTGTTGGCGGAAAAGTATATTGCGCAACGCTATAAACTGCGCGTTTGGTGGGCACCGGATAGCAGAGCATTTTTAAATGATACCTTTGGCGGCAAGGTTAAGAAGGCCTGGCGTTTGTTTCTTTATAAAGAACCCTGGAGCGGGTTGGGGTCGTATGACATGATTATCTATATTCGTAAAGATGTGGCACATCTTTACTGGGGCAATGCGGATTAATGTAGGGGCGCGATGATCCGGCATCTGCCGGACAGGTCGCGCTCCTACAGATATTGATAAGGGAGGACGGAATATGCGTCAGCAGGAGAAAGTAGCAGCAATTGTTTTGGCCGTGAGTGTTGTGGTACTGGGTGTGGCCATCGTGGTGGGACTGCGTTCAGGTAAAAGCAATGACGGCAAAGTTGTTAAATCCAATCCGATTGAGCAAAATACCGGTGACCATGGGAAAAAAGCGGGTCAGCTCTGGGATCCCCGCGGTCTGGTGGTGGATGCCAAGGGATTTGTTTATATTGTTGACTCAAGTAATCACCGCATCCAGAAATTTACGGATGAGGGTGTGTTTGTTGCCAAGTGGGGCAGTGAGGGTCAGGCAGAGGGTCAGTTTAAAACACCGGGAGGCATTGATGTCGGCCCGGAAGGAAATATCTATGTGGCGGACACATGGAATCATCGTGTTTTAAAGTTTGATGCCAAGGGCGCTTTTTTAGTGCAGTGGTCCGGGGAGGGTGGTTTCTGGGGACCCCGCGATGTTGCGGTTGATTCCCAGGGGTTTGTCTATGTGACGGATACCGGAAACCGCCGGATTCAGAAATTCACTTCTCAGGGTGAATTTGTGAAAATGTGGGGCAAGAAGGGGAACGGGCCGGATGATTTCGACGAACCGTTTGGGATTAAAATTGACGGTCAGGATCGTCTGTATATCTGTGATCGCTTGAATTTCCGGATTGTGGTTTGCGACACCGAAGGGAAACACCTGGCTTCCTGGCCGGTAGACGGTTGGCAGAAAGAACAGTTTTATATGGAACCCTACCTTGCGATTGATGATAAGCATGACCGGGTCTATGTCACTGATCCGACCAAGCAGCGTGTGCAGGTTTTTGATAAATCAGGAAAGTTTATCCGGCATATCACGAAAGATCCGGCGAACGAACAGGCTTTCAAGACGCCGCTGGGTGTGGCAGTGAATAAAAAAACCGGGATGGTTTATATTACGGATATGACCGCAAACCGTTTATACAAAATTCAACAGTAGGAGGGTGTGACAAAATGGCCATCAGCAGAAAAAGGAAGTCAGCCAAGAAAATTGTTTCCAAGGCTGTGAAAAAAAATGTCAAACCGACAGGTGCGAAAAAAGCCCCGGCAGCAGCTGAGGTTAAACCGGCTGCCAAGCGCGTGAAAAAAGCGGTCACTAAAAAATTTAAATCCGTTGCATCTGCTAAGAAAGGTGTCAAAATTTCGCGGCCGCCGCTTTCCGCTAAAGTGAAAGAGAAGAAAAAGGGAGAGGGTGCACAGAAAAAAAATCGTGGTTTGATCGTATTTGGCGTCATTGTCGGAGTGATCATCAGTTTTGCTGTGATCGGAAAATTACGGCAGGGTCCGCCGATCAAGCTTCTTCCGGTGACGGTCGAAGCGCGATTTACCATGAGCGGACATCAGGACGGCCCCTTGGCATCACCACGGGGCATTGCGCTGGATAGCGGGAAAAATTTATATGTGGCTGATTTAGGAAATCACCGGGTTGTGAAATTTTTGCCCGATGGGTCGGTTGGAGGTGTATGGGGCAAGCAGGGAACCCATGCCGGGGAATTCAAGGAACCGTCAGGGGTTGCGATTGACAATCAGGGAGATGTCTATGTGGCGGATACCTGGAACGGCCGGATACAGAAATTTTCCAATCAGGGAGAGTACTATGGTGAAATTACATCCAAAACGGGTAATTTTTATTCACCCCGCAATGTCGCTGTCGACACCAATGGATTTATTTATGTCTCAGACACAGGCAATTCATGTGTTAAAAAATTTGATGTGGATGCCAATTTGGTAAAACGCTGGGGTGAATACGGGACGGGCCGGGACCGGTTCCAGGAAACCTTTGGATTGTGCAGCGGCCCGGATAATCTTATTTACGTCGGTGATGCCGGTAATCGGAAAATTAAGGTGTATTCATCAGACGGGAAATTTATACAAGAAGTCCGGATCAAAGGTTGGCAGAGCGGTGTTGGCTGGCCGATGATGGCAGTAGACAAAGCAGGCACTGTCTATGCCACCGATGTCCAGCACAACATGGTATGGATTTATAATAAGGAAGGGAAGTATATTGGGAGCTGGGGAAACAAACCGGGAAAAGATTTTTTTGTCTCGCCCTTGGGCATCGCAGTGGATGACCTGGGCAGTGTTTATGTATCCAATATGAATAAGGGCGAAATTATTAAAATTGCGCCTATTCAAACTAAATAGGCTTTTTTAAAAGATCCGGTTTATTTAAAGAGATGATGAGCACGAAAGCCAACGAAAGATATTTTTCTGTATAGCACTGATGTTGACTCATGATGCGAAAGTTTGATTCTAAGTGAATTGATTTTTTGATTTGCGTTTTGGGGCTGTTATAAAGTCAGCTGTATCGATCTAATACATCCCACGTGGCGTATTTTATTTAAGCGGAGGTTGCATGGATCAAAAGACGTCCAATGCAAAACCTGGTCTGATGCAGGCGTCGAGCCTGCTTTTTTTAATGATGATGGGAAATAATTTTTGTAATTATGTTTTTCATGCATTGGCGAGTCGTAACTTAGGGCCTTCTGATTATGGGGGATTAGTAAGCATGCTCGCCTTTTTGTCATTATTGGCAGTGCCAAGTCAAACCATTCAAATTGTAACCGCTAAATGGACAGCGGTGGAGGAATTGACACAGCGTTATGATCGTATTACGCAGTTTGTTCTTCGCGTGATGAAAAAAATGGTGATTGGCGGTATCCTCGGATGGTTGTTTCTCATTATCAGTAGTAAATGGATGGCGGATTTCTTTCATCTTTCATCATTGTTGCCTGTAATTGCAGTGGGTGGGACAGCATTAATTATGCTCACTACACCAATTTTAAGGGGTGTGCTGCAAGGATTTCAACGCTTCAATGCACTAGGGATCAATTTATTGGTTGATGGTCTTGTGCGTGTCGGGGTTGGTGTGCTTGTTTTTTGGGCAGGGTATAAAGTGGCAGGTGGTGTCCTCGCAAGTGCGATGGGAGGAATTGCTGGATTTGTGCTGGCCGTATGGGCCTTGCCTGAATTACGCCGTACATTATTTCAGCGTAAACCTGTCATGGACCTTAAAGAATATAAACAGTATTCTGTTTCAGCATTCGGATGTTTTGGTGCATACATGGCACTTTCAACTATAGATATTATCCTGGTGAAACATTTTTTCCAGCCGGAGGCGGCAGGGTATTACGCAGCAGGATCAATGGTGGGAAAAGCATTTTTGTTTTTGCCCTATGCGGTGGCACATGTACTGTTTCCTAAAGTAAGTGCAGAGCAAGCGCATGGACGAAAAACAATTACTATTTTGAATAAAAGCCTGGGATTGACCGTTCTCGTTCTTGGGTTGGGGATACTTGCTGTTTGGTTTTTGGCGCCATTGGTTATTCAAACTCTTTTTGGTCAAGCTTTTATGTTGCCGCAAACCGTGGTATTAGTGAAATATTTTGGAATTGCAGTGACACCATTGGCATTACTTTTTGTTCTGATGCAGTATAACTTGGCCATTAAAGATAAACTGTTTTTTTGGATTATACTATTTGATTTGCCTGTTTTTTTTGCAGGGCTATGGTTTTTTCATCATCAATTAGAAACGGTTTTGTGGGTGGTTGGATGTAACCATTTACTTGTTTTTGCAGTGGGCATGCTATTAACGGTAAGGAGGGCACGCATTTGACGTCAACTGAAACGATCCGGTTTTCAGTGATTATGCCTGCCTATAATGAAGGCAGACATTTGGCCGGCAACATTGAAGAGACGATGGAAATCATGCGAAAATTCAACGAACCCTTTGAAGTCGTGATTGTTGATGATTGTAGCACAGATAACACAGCCGAAATTATCCGGGATGCGTCACGGAAATATTCGAGGGTAAAAGGATTGGTGCTCACCAAAAATCAAGGCAAGGGGCATGCGCTTAAAGCAGGATTTGAAAAATCAGAGGGAGAAGTCATACTTTTTCTGGATGCGGATTTAGAACTTCATCCACGGCAATTTGAAAATTTTTATAAAATCATGCAAAGCAAAAAAGTTGATATTGTAATTGGATCAAAACGGCATCCGGAATCGGTTTTAAAATATCCATTGCGTCGCCGGGTTATGAGTATGGTTTATTTTCTGCTTGTTAAAATATTATTCGGTCTCCCGGTTCGAGATACTCAAACCGGAATAAAAATATTTAAACGTAATGTTTTGGAATACGCATTTCCAAAAATGTTGGTCAAAAAATATGCATTTGATTTGGAATTGTTGGTATTGGCACACCATGCACGGCATACGATTGCAGAAGCGCCGGTCGAAGTGCACTATAAAGCGCAATTAGGGCATATACGTTTGGGTGATATATTTAATATTTGGTGGGATACGATGGCAATTTTTTATCGTTTGTATATGTTGCATTATTATACTAGAAAAAATGAGGACTCCGGTTAATGTTGGTTTTAAGTATGATTCCAGACTGTAAAAAAGATTATCCCGCTGAAAATAAGAATTGTGTGCCATGCGGAGTTGCAGCGCGGCAATGAGCAACCACTCAGGAGATGCAAAATGGCGCTAAAAAAATTACACCGTATAAAAAATGATATTCAGAGGGATCCAACAATGGATTACGGATATTATGGGCGACAGGCAGTGGGATTAAAGCGGATGCTATTTTGGGGTCGATTGCAAACCGCATTGGCGCTTTATGAAAAATACTGTAACCCAAAGCAGGTTCGAAGTATCCTCGATTTTGGCTGCCAATTTGCATTTGTGTCAGCGGCCCTGGCGAGTCATGTTAAGATAATTTATTTGACCGAAATTGCACAGCCCCTACTTGATTTAGGAATAGGCATTCATAAAAAATACGGCAACCAAAATTATATCCCTTTGATTAACCCTGAGCATAAACCCGCAGAGTATGTCAAATATATTCAATCGGGAGAAAAAATCGATTTATTTCTTATGTTTGATGTATTGGAGCATGTTCGTCCTATTGATGAATTGATGAAATCCATTCGCATGGTCTCGAGCGATGAAGCGAAATTACTTATATCATTACCAACTGAAAATTTTTTTTATATGCTCTTAAATCGGTTTAAACGAGAAGCGGGACATTGTCATCGCTATTACGATGTTGAGTCAAGTTTAAAAAAAATGCAATATCGGATGATTAAAAAGAAAAGCTTGTGGGGATTGTTTAATATCTATTTATATGAAATCTAGTCGTGCGGTTATATATGCGCGCTGCGGATGGTGAATAAGGGATTTTTGATTCGGAACGGGATTCGAGAGGGAAATTATGCTGCAACACCAATCATCTCATACTGAGATTATGATTGCCTCACATGTTGCGGAGGCGCATGGTCCGCAATATGTCTTACATCAGTATTTAAAGGAACGGCAAAAAGAGTTTGTGTTCGTAAGCTGCCCTTTTGATTATGCGAGAACACTCCATGCAGAAGCGAGGATTTATCAACACGGACAGGAAAAAATAATTAACGGACACCGAAATACGAGCACCGGGGTCCTAAGCTGGATTCGTGATGCTTGGTTTGTATGGCGTTGTGGTTGGAAATATCTAAACAAAGCAACTGTTTTTATCGGCATCAATAATTTAAATGTTGCAATCGGCATTTTGTTGAAATGGCTGGGGAAAGGCGGTTATGTAGTGTATTATGTGATTGATTATACCCCGCGTCGTTTTTCCTCCCGCCTCCTGAATTGGATTTATCAAAGTATTGCCCGTTTTGCGGCTAAGCATGCAGATATGGTTTGGAATTTATCCGGACGAATGCAAGCGGTGCATGAAAAATTTGGTGCACCCGCAAAAACAAATATTCTGGTTCCAATCGGCATCGATGACCATGAAGCACGTGTAGTAAATAAAAAAGAAATTAAACAAAATGAAGTAGTGGTGGTAAGCACCTTGTTTGAAAGTAAGGGTGTGCAGTTGATTCTGGATGCAATCACACAACTGCCGGAACTTCATCTGTGCATTATTGGAACCGGTCCGTATCAAGAAACACTTCAGCAGCAGACAGTCAAGTTAGGGATAAGTAAGCAGGTGGAATTTTTGGGAATGGTGGATCGGGAAATATTGTTTCGTCGATTATCACATAGTCGGATTGCTGTGGCGACCTATCAGGAAGATCCGTCCAATTATTCATATTATGCTGATCCGGCGAAACCAAAGGAATACCTGGCATGTGGCATACCGACTATTATTACGCGTGTTCCCTGGATTGCTGAAGCGATTGATCAGCGGCCAATGGGGATCGCCATTGATTATGATAAACATCAATTGATTACGGCCTTGAAACGCCTTATAGAGGATGATGTTTTTTGGAATACATGCCGGAAGAATGCTTTGGATTTTAGTCGGAATATGGGTTGGAATGAAATTTTTGCCGATGCCTTCAAAGCGATTGAAGTCGACCAATCTTCCTGAATACATCCGCGGGGATGATTATATACTGAGGTGAAAGATGAACGAAAAAAATCAACTGAAAGAGATCCTGGATGTTTTGCCGCTCCGTCCCGCAGAAAAAATATATTTGAGGCGTTTGTTGCGGAAGGTTGCGCACTACTTTAAACCGGAAAATAGAGTTTTGGATGTCGGTTGCGGAGACGGGAAACCATCCGAAGTGTTGGCGGCCTTGGGGTGCCATGTTATGGGAATTGACGTTGAGGCGCATCCTGAAAGATGGGAAATGTTACGCAACAAAGGAATTATCTGCCAGGAAGGAAATGCTGAGAAGTTATCCTTTGCGGATGCAAGTTTTGATGCGGTCTGGATCAAGGATGCTTTTCATCATATGGAAAATCCCGCAGTGGCGTTAAGGGAATTACAGCGCGTGGTCAAACCAGGTGGTCCCATCGTGGTCGTGGAAGCCAACCGCTATAATCCGGTTTTTTATATTCACTTAACATTGTTAGGCGATCATCAGCATTACACCCGCCGCGCTTTGAAAAGATTTTTGAGAAAAGCGGACGAAAATTTTGTTTATATGCAAGGTGAGAGCCGTTGTTTGCCTTGGGATGCCAAATGGATACTCATGCTGCTTGAGTTGTTTGAGGAAACGTTGGAACGCGTAAAAATTTTTAATCCGTGGCTGACTTATCAATTTGGGGTTGTAAAGGGGAAGGGACAATAAGAGGTCATATGGAAAGCGCGTCGGTCAGGGAAGAACATCCAAAGGTTTCAGTGATTATGCCTGTTTACAATGCAGAAAAGTTTCTGCCGAAGGCAATAGAAAGTATTGTTCGGCAAACATTTGCGAATTTTGAGTACATCATTATTGATGATGGTAGCACGGATCAAAGTTGGGCAATAATACAGCAATATGCCGTTAAAGATAAGCGTATTGTCGCGAAGCAAAATCAAAAGAATTTACATATTAGCCGGACATTAAACCGTTGTTTGCAATTGGCGCAAGGGGAATACATTGCCCGGATGGATGCGGATGATGTTTCAGACACACAACGGTTGGCAAAGCAAGTTGTGTATATGGATGCAAACCCCGATATAGGCATTTCGGGCGGCACTATGATTTTGATTGATGAACACGGGGACAAGACAGGCCACAAACGCCGCTACCACTTAACGGATGATAAAATACGCAAGTTTATTTTTCGGTATAGTCCGTTTTGCCATCCCGCCATTATGGTGCGTAAAAGGGTATTGGATGTTTGTGGTGATTACAATTCGGAGTATGATTGGGCGGAAGATTACGAGCTTTATTTCAGGCTTGGTCAGCAAACGAAATTCGGGAATATTCAGGATGTGTTACTGTATTACCGCGTGTTGGAAAAATCAATCACAACATCCAGGACAAAGGTTATGGAAACAAAGACGCTCGCTATTCGTCAAAAAGCAGTACGCGAATATGGCTATACGATGACATTGTTCGATAAAGTTTATTGGATTTTACAATATTTATCCATCAGGATGATTCCTTATCAATGGAAGCGATGGATTTATTCGAAGATCGCTTCCTGGCGGTAAAAAAACGAAAAAAAACGGGTCGGATGTTGACATTGACAAGCAAAAAAGCGACTTGTATAATGCGAATTTTAATTTGACTTTATAAGTGTTTCCGGAGTTTTTGGGTGAAAAAGAATGAAACTATTCGATATTTAAAAAATGATAAGGACACTTTCTAATGACCAAATCAAAAAAAAGCATCACCAAAGCAAGAAACTCAGAAAAAAAAACTATCTCCGGCAGGAGGGGGGGGAATAAGCCCCAAAAGCAAAATAGCGCAGGAATACCTTTGGAAAAACCGCAGGATGTTGTGGCTCAAGCTATCGAGCCTTCACAGCGGGGAACTGCTCCCACGAACCACGCTGCTCAATTCCCGCGCTGGATGGGTTGGATGCTATTGGGTATTCTGTTGGTGGTCGGCATTGAGATTGCTTTTATAACGAAAAGCAAAATGGTTAACATACCCACGACAACGCATATTCAGACATTCGGTGTTCGCGGAGCTCCGCCCATGGCCAAAGGCAAGTTCTGGGGCCCCATGTATTTGCGTTTGGATGTCATCAGCAAACGTATTGGATTGGTGGATATTAATTTTAATAAGGTCATTATTTGGAATTATCAAACCGGAAAATTATTACATGAAATCGATGGGAGCCAAATTAAAGAAGGAACATTCAATCCGAGTGGTTTGGAATTTGACCGGGAAGGGAATCTCTATATTTTGGATCGTAAGGGTTCCGGGGTTTATCAATTTTCTACAGAGTATACACTGCAAAGAAAATGGGAGGTTTCTTCTCCGATCGATATCAAGGCAGGGCCGGACAACACCATTTGTATTTATAATGGGAGTAAGAATGAGCTGTTGCAGTTTGATCCGCAAGGACAAGAGGTCGGTCGTATACCCACTAAGCAATTGAAAAATCCTGTACGTTTGGCAATGGATGAGAATGGGACAACATATTTCCTGGATATTGGGCAGAAAGCGATCGTGGTCTATGACGCGCATGGGCGCTACCGGAAAACATGGAAACTGAAGGTGGGGAAACTTTCCCCGGCATCTGCGCTAACTTACAGAAATGGCAGTATTTATTTTTGTGAAACCAACCTTCAGCAAATTTTAATTTTCAATTTAAAAGGAAAATTAGTAAAAAAAATAAACATGGCCTATCCAGTCAATATGGATGTTGACGAAAATAATCGTATTTATTTAACGGGTCATTCCGGTATTGACATTTATGAATTAAATCCATAAAACAGAAAATAAAAAAACGGGTATGGTGAAATAATGAATGGGCTGAATCAATTGGCGGTAAAAATAAAATCACATCCTGAATGGATACTCATTCTTATCAGTGTAGTATTATTTGCACTTGGTCAGGAACGGATATTGAACATGAAATTTATTCCGGGGATGATGTATACATTTCTGGCGATTGTTGTTTTGTTGGTCTATTGGCGCTGGCATCGCAGCATCCGCACGATTGGGTCTGATTTGCGTCGCATAATTGATGCGATTAATCACCGGCTTAAATCACCGGAGAAGGTTCGCCAGGATACCCTTGCTACACCCCAGCCGAGCCGGCCGGCACTATCTTCGTCTACAGGAATAACTACCAGCATCAGCGTGTCAGTTGCGGAGACTGAAGGAGTACCGTCGCATGACCATCCTAAAGCCATGAATTTTTGGACAAAATTTTCTCAACGAGTCATTGTGATACCTAAAAAAGTCTTTTTTAGCATTGCAGTTTTTTTTATTATTGCGGGACAACCGTTTTTTATGCTGGATAAAATATCCGTAGGTATTTTGCTGGTTATCGTGGGTGCAGTCTTGCTTTTTTTACTGCTTTTTCAAAAACAAGAAGCGGTGATTTTGGGCACGGGTGGATTTTTACTGAAACTGTTTTTTTTATTATTACCCGGGATGACTGTTCTCATTGTGGGGAATGTTTTCCTTGTGAAGTGGGTGAACGTTCATTTTATACGTGAAAGTATAGGCTTGGTATTGAATGCAATTGGTGTTTTTTTACTTTATAGTTTGTTTCCGCGGAAATTGAAAGACCCGGAACCGGACAACCAAACATTTTTAGATTCGCCCACCGGAGAAAGCCGGAAATCTTTTCATGTTGGCATTAAAATAGGCTGGGTGATTATAGCAATTGGTTTATATTGGTTTGCGAAAAGTCCAGTAAGTCCACAAGCTCTTTTGCCCGCGACACTATTAAGCTTGTCGGCTTGGATCGCGTTGTTGTTTTCTTTTCCCTGGAAACGCCAATCCATTGATAGGGTTTTATCTACAGAACAACCACTGAAAAAAATATTTATGAAGTGTATTCGTTTGGCGGGATTCGGTTTGGCTTTTTATTTAGCCTATAAAGGACAAAAATTAATCTCGGTCGATCAATTGGCAAAAGGTTTGCATTGTTTTTTATGGGCATCGATTGCATTGATACTTGTTTTTCGTGAACCCGCTTCCCAATGGGTTGACACCATGAAGGAAAAAAATCCGAAATGGTATTGGGAGTTTTTGGCTTTGGCGGTTATTTTGACCATTGCGACTTGGATTCGATTATATCTATTGGATACGATTCCCTATGGGATTGAATGCGATGAAGCCGGGTCGGGGGTTGCAGCCATGCAGGTATTGAATGGTGAAATTCCTTCGTTGACAGTGGCGAAGGAAGGGGGCAGACCCTTGTTTATGCTGCTGCCACGTGTTTTAAGTTTTAAACTTTTCGGTTTGAATCCTGTTGGTTTAAAATTCATGTCAGCGGTCTGGGGTGTGTTTGGTGTTCTTGCGATTTATATTATGGCAAGGCATATGTTTGGTTTTACGGCCGCAGTTGGTGCCGCAACTCTGATGGCGTTTTCGCGCTGGCACATCCATTTTTCGCGATACGGATGGTCAAACATGTTGATGATTTTATTGATCACGCTCGCATTTTATTTTTTTATGAAAGGGATGGAAACCAGAAAAAAAAGCATGTTTTTATGGTCTGGTGTCGCGATGGGTTTGTGCGTCCAGACGGAAACCTCGGCACGCTTATTACCAATCATTGCAGGCATTATTTTTCTGTATGTGGTCCTCACCCAAAGACGTTTTTTAGTAAGACACTGGAAACCACTGGTTGTTTTGATGTTGGGGGTTTGGTTGGCCGGCGCGGCGATTTTTAGTTTTTGGGTTCAAAAACCACAATATCTTATGAAACGTGTCCAGGAAGTTTCGCTTTTTTCGGAGGACGTGAATGCGCCGAAAAATATATGGGAGGGCATGATCAGGAGCAGTAAATTAAGTTTTATGCAATTGAATTCTCATGGTGATTACCGCGGGCGTCATAATGGCGGGCTCTCAGGTGAACCCATGCTGGATTTTTGGTCGGCTATTTTATTCGCATTGGGTGCAGGGCTTTCTTTATATTATTGGCGGCGAATGCGATATTTTATTTTGTTGGTTTTATTTGTAGGCTTTATGTCGGGGTCTGTTTTTTCTCTGGAGGCACCGCAATCACATCGGGCATTCGGTATTGTGCCGGTGGTGTTTTTAATGATTGCTGCCTTTTTTGATCGAAGCCGGAGATTACTAAAAGATGTCCTGGGGCGACTGGGGATAATTCTGGGTGTGCTGGCATTTTTGGCCATGTTGGTTCCTATTGCTAAAACAAATTATTCAAAATATTTTGATACTCAGCCTGCATTTGATGCTAATTGCACAGCGGCTGCGAAATACATGGGGGGTGATTCTTGGCAAAAGGCACAGCATTATGTGTTGTCCGCGTTTTTATGGATGGGCCATCCGCCGTTTTTATTTTATGCACCAAAGTTGGATGCAAGTTTCAAATACCGTCTTTCTGAGATAGTTCCGTTTCATTCGTCAGACGATCAGGATGTGTTGTATACCTCGATTTTGGAGTATCCACCTGTGATGGAATCGATCAAGTGGTTTTATCCGGAAGGGATTGATAAAGAAGAAAAGCATCCCAAATATGGATTGATGTTTAAATCTTGGGGTGTTAGCCGGGAGTCGATACTTAAAAAACAAGGGCTGACTGCACGCTATTATGAAAATACAACATGGCAAGGAAAGCCGATCTTGCAGCGTAAGGATAAGAATCTTGATTTAACCATAACGCCCGAGACGTGGCCATTATCCGGTTCAGGCTCGGTTGCTTGGGAAGGGACGATTTTTATTCCGCATGAAGGGGAGTATACGTTTTATTTATATGGTCAAAGTTTTATTGAAGCAACAATTGGCAAACGAATCAAGCTGCAATCTAATGCCAAACAAGAAGCGGTAAAGAGTATCTGGTTGTCAGGCGGTTTGCATCCTATCCGGGTACGTGCCAAGTATTTTGGGAAATCAACCAAATTTCTGATGGCGTGGAGTTGTCGGGAGGAGGTCGGTTATTACCTGGGTGGGAGCCCGTATAAAAAGCGTTTTTTTAAGCAAGCGATTCCTTTACATCACCTGTTTACTTATCCACAACCGGTAGGATTGCTAGAAACGTTATATGCCAATGATCGTTGGGAAGGAAAGCCGATTCGTCAATTCGTCGAACCCCTTCCATTTTTTTATTGGCACAGTACGCCACATGGATTCAGTCCGCCATTGTCGTATCTCTGGGAAGGATATATTACCGTTGAGAAGGCAGGTCAATATCAATTTGATATCATGACTTCAAATTTCAGTCAGCTGGAAATTGATGGTGAAAAAGTAATTGTCAAAGGGAACCATCCCAACGGAGAAAAAAATCAAGGTCAGTTGGCAAATCCGGTTTTTCTTACACCGGGGCGACATACATTACGCATGCTTTGGTCAGCCAGTAATGGTTGGTATTTTAAATTTTTCTGGAAAGTGCCAGGTGGAAAAAAAGAATTAGTGCCCGCTTGGGTGTTGTCGCCGGCAGAAGAAAACAGAAGGGTTCGACAAAAAAATTGTGAATTGTAATTACAAGTGCGACAAATTGGGATAAAAAAGAGTCCCTCGACTCAAGAAAACTGATAAT